>JAWWPV010000662.1:0-3937 GCA_033854775.1 Trebonia sp. | reverse complement strand
TCGAGATCGAGCTGGCCGGGGCGGACGGCCTGACCTACGACGAGTGGACCATGCGCCGCCCGGAGAACGGGGGCGGCGACTTCTCCCGCGGCCCCGGCTTCCGCTACCTGCGGTCCAGGGGCAACTCGATCGAGGGCGGCACTTCGGAGATCCTCCGCAACATCATCGCCGAGCGCGTCCTCGGCCTTCCGCCGGAGCCCCGCAGCGACACCGGCGTCCCCTGGAAGGACCTGCCCAGATGACGTCCGCCGGGGCGGCCCGGTCGGCGAGCAGGTCCGCCAGTGCCGCCGCGAGGTCGCGCTCGGTCTCTGAGTACAGCAGGTCAGCGCTCATCAGCGGGGGAGGTCCTTCCACGGGACGTTCGTGTCCGTGCGGGGCTCCTGCGGGAGGCGCAGGACGCGCTCGGCGATGATGTTGCGGAGGATCTCCGACGTGCCGCCCTCGATGGAGTTGCCCTTCGCGCGCAGGTAGCGGTAGGCGGCGTTGCGGGCCCAGTCGCTTGAGGTTATGTTTCCAGCCTCCGGACGGCGCATCGACCAGTCGTCGTAGGTCAGGCCGTCGGTGCCGAGGAGCTCGATCTCGAATCCGGAAATTTCCTGATTGAGGCGGGCGAAGGTGAGCTTGGCGGCCGAGCCCTCCGGGCCCGGCTCCCCCGCGGCGATCTGCTGGCGGAGGCGCTCGCCGGCCAGGCGCGCGACCTCCGCCTGTGCCCAGAGCGACAGCAGGCGCTGGTGCAGCTCGTGGGTGCGGAGCTCTGGACGCTGGCGCCAGGCGCCGGCGGCGTAGCCGATCATGCTCTCGCGGGGCACGGAGCTGGCATTGCCGATCGAGACCCGCTCGTTCATCAGCGTGGCGTTGGCGACCCGCCAGCCCCCGCCGACGTCGCCGAGGCGGTGGGCGTCGGGGACGCGGACGTCGGTGAGGAAGACCTCGTTGAACTCGGCCTCGCCGGTGAGCTGGCGCAGCGGGCGGACCTCGACGCCTGGGTCGTGCATGTCGGCGACGAAGTAGGTGAGGCCCGCGTGCTTGGGCACGTCGGGGTCGGTGCGCGCGAGCAGCAGGCCCCAGCGGGCGTGCTGGGCGAGCGACGTCCAGACCTTCTGGCCGTTGACGATCCAGTCATCGCCGTCCCTGACCGCGCGGGTGGCCAGGCCGGCCAGGTCGCTGCCCGCGCCAGGCTCGCTGAAGAGCTGGCACCAGATCTCTTCTGCGAGCCACAGCGGCTTGAGCCACCGTGACTTCTGCTCGTCGCGGCCGAAGGCGATGATCGTCGGGGCGGCCATGCCGAGTCCGATCACGTTGCGCCTGTCATCGGGCTGCACCGCGCCGGCCTTGGCGAACTCCTCCTCGGCGACAGGCTGGAGCGCACGCGGCAGCCCGAGGCCGCCGTGCCCTACCGGGTAGTGCACGGCGGCCAGGCCCGCGTCGAACCGGGCGCTGAGGAACGCGGCACGCGGGGTGGCCGCGGGATCGTGCTCTGCGCAGAACTCGCGCACCGCCGCGCGCAAGCCTGCCGCTGCGTCGCTTGCTGTTTCGCTCAACGCTTGGTCCTGTTCTCTACGGGTGCGGGTGCGGCGTCTGGGACACGGGGATCACGAAACGGGGCTCACGAAACGGGGCCGCCGGACAGGTAGAGGATCTGGCCGGAGACGTATCCGGCGCCCTCGCTCGCGAAGAACGAGATCGCGTGCGCGATGTCCTCGACCTGGCCGACCCGCTGCACGGGGATCTGCTTGGCCGCGCCGGCCTGGAAGTCCTCGAACGAGATGCCAAGGCGGGCGGCGGTCGTGGCGGTCATGTCAGTGACAACGAATCCGGGAGCCACCGCGTTCGCCGTGATGCCGAACTTTCCGAGCTCAAGCGCGAGGGTCTTCGTGAGGCCCTGCATGCCCGCCTTGGCGGCCGAGTAGTTGACCTGGCCCCGGTTGCCGACGGCGGACAGGCTCGACAGGTTGACGATGCGGCCCCACTTGGCGTCGACCATGTACTTCTGGCAGGCGCGGGTCATCAGGAACGCGCCCTTCAGGTGGACGTTCATGACCATGTCCCAGTCGGACTCGGACATCTTGAACAGCAGGTTGTCCCGGGTCACGCCGGCGTTGTTGACGAGCACGGTCGGCCCGCCGAGCTCGGCGGTGACCTTCTCGACGGCGGCGCTCACCTGGTCAGCGCTGGAGACGTCGGCCCCGACCGCGATCGCCTTGCCGCCCGCCTCCTCGATCTCGCCGACCGTGCGCGCGCCGTCTTCCTCGGTGAGGTCGAGCACTCCGACGGCCATCCCGTCGGCGGCGAGCCGCCTGGCGGTCCCCGCCCCGATGCCGCGGGCGGCCCCGGTAACGATCGCGATTCGCTGTGGCATAACGTTTACTTTCCCTTCCTCTGCCCGACGCGTCGAGAGGCGAACGCCGGTGTTCCTGCGTCATTATTCCGGATGCCGGCACGGGCGGCACCGGGCGCACGGACAAGGACGGGTACCTTGTCAAGTGTCCGGTCCACGTCTGGGGTTGGTAGCGCAGTGTCTTCAGTTACCGTTCGCGGTGTCAGGCCGGCCCTTGCCGCGCTCGCGGCCGTCGCCGGGGTGCTCGTCACGCTCGCGGGATGCTCGTCCTCGAGCAGTTCCGCCACGTCCGCCACGTCCGCCACGTCGCCGTCGCCGTCCGCTAGCGCGTCAGCGTCCGCCAGCGCGTCAGCGTCCGCCGGGACCGCGACGGCGTCCGGGGCGCTGCCCACGACTTCGATGACCCCGCTCGCCGCCGCGTCCGGGCAGCTCACCGGCACGCAACTGGAGTCGGTGCTGCTACCAGAGTCGGACTTCCCCGCCGGGTTCGCGACGCCGGCGACCGGGCCGATCAGCTCGGGCGGTTCGCTGACCCCTGGTAAGGCCACCTACGAGCTGGCGACGATGTCCTGCGCGACGTTCATCCAGCACCTGGGGACCACCGGGTTCGGCGAGACCGCCATGGTGTCCGGCAGCGTGGCCTCCGCGGGCCAGGCGTACGACCAGCTGGTCTACCAGTTCGCCGCGGCGCCGGGCGCGACGGCTTTCGTTTCCGGTGTGCAGGCCCTGGCCGCGCGGTGCGGGTCGTTCAAGGCGACCGCCAACGGCGAGAACGGGACGTTCTCGCTGCGGGCGATTCCCGGCTCGGCGGTCGGCGGGCACCCGACGCTTGAGCTCCTCCAGACCGGGACGCTCGGCACGAGCAAGCTGGTGCTTGACACGCTGTTCTGCGCGAGCGGCGTCGACGTGTTCGCCGCCTCGGGGGTCGGGGTCGGCAGCGGGGCCGCGCCTGCCCTGCCGACCAAGGAGAGCATCGTCTACAACCTGATGAAGCGGCAGTCGGCCGTCGCGGTCCTCGGCTAGACACTCCCGCCACCTTCTTGGCACCCCGGGCGCTCCGCGCTTCTTGCTGTTATCTCGGAGGCTGCGGAAGATGTACCGACTTGGCGGGGTGACCGCGCCGGATTTGCCCAGCTTCGAACCCCGCAAACCCAGTACATGTCTGCGGGGGGCGGGCCGGGAACTGGCCGCCGGGACGTTTACGCCGAGGGCCTCTTGCTGTTATCCGGTTCTAGACGGGACGCCAGGAGCTCGGCCAGGTGGGTGCCGTGGACGCCGGCCAGCTCGTCGAGCTGGGTGCGGCAGGAGAAGCCGTCGGCCAGGACGGTCGGGGCGCCGCTCCCCCGGCCATCCGCCTTCGCCTCCTCCGCCGCGCTCATTGCCCTGCGGACCGCGGGCAGGAGGGCGGTCTCGGCGACCGCGGCCGAGACGTCGTAGTGGCCGCGTTCCACGCCGAAGTTGCCCGCGAGGCCGCAGCAGCCGCCGACCGCGTTGACGGTCGCGCCCGCCGTGCGCAGCAGCGCGGCGTCCGCGTCCCAGCCCAGGACGGCGCGGGCGTGGCAGTGCGGCTGCGCCACGGCCGCGTCCGATCCCGCGATA
>JAWWPV010000661.1:0-2797 GCA_033854775.1 Trebonia sp. | reverse complement strand
GGGAAGTGCCGGTAGAGCGTGGCGATGCCGACCCCGGCCTCGCGGGCGATCGCGCGCATCGACGGCTCGGTGCCAGCCGACGCGAACACGCGGGTCGCCACCGCGAGCAGCTGATCGCGGTTACGGGTTGCGTCCGCCCGTAGCGCGCGGATCTCCGCCTCAGTCAAAACGGATCACGCTCCGGTTGTGTTACAGTCGCCCATGTAAACGGAGCATAGTCCGTTTCAGTGCGTTCCTTCATTACCAAGGAGGCAGGCGAGCATGCAGGAGCGGAGCGGTCAACTGCCGGCGAGCAGGAGCCGGGCGGTCCGGCTCGATTCATTCGGCGGCCCCGAAGTCCTGGACATCCGTGAGGTTCCCGCTCCGCAGGCCGGACCGGGACAGGTCCGTGTCCGGGTCACCGCGGCCGGGCTGAACCCGATGGACTGGCTCATGACCGCTGACGCGGACACCGCCGCCCGGTTCGGCCTGAGCCTGCCGGCCGGGTTCGGGACCGACTACGCGGGAGTAGTCGACCAGGCCGGCGACGGGGTGACCGGCTTCGCACCCGGGATGAGGGTGTTCGGCGGCGCCCTGTCCCGCGCGGTCGCCGACTTCGTGGTGATCGACCCGGCCGGGGGCATCGCGGCGAACGAGGCCCATCACACCCCCGGCGGCGTCGACGACCGCACCGCCGCCACCCTCACGATCGCCGGGCGCACGGCATCCGCCGCCCTGGCCGTGGTCGAGCCCGGGCCGGGCGACACCGTGCTGATCGGCGGCGCGGCGGGCGGGGTCGGGGTGCTCGCCGTCCAGCTGGCCCGGATCGCAGGGGCGCGCGTGATCGGGACGGGATCGGCGGCATCGGCTGATTTCCTGCGCGATCTCGGAGCCATGCCGGTCGCCTACGGCGACGGCCTGGCGGACCGGGCCCGTGCCCTCGCCCCCCGCGGTATCACCGCTGCGATCGACCTCTACGGAACCGAGGCAGCGCACGCCGCAAGGGCACTCGGCGTCCCGGACGCGCGCATCACCACCATCGCCGCCCAGGTCGACGGGATCACGCCGGCCAACGGCGCCAGCGCCGCCCCCGGCGCCCTGGAAAAGCTCGCCCGCCTGATTGCCGCCGGCCGGCTCCGGGTGCCCATCGCCGCAAGCTTCCCGGTCGGGCAGATCCGCACCGCGGTCGAGCTCCAGGCCGGCCGGCACGTCAACGGCAAGGTCGTCATCGACCTTCGGCTCGCGGCAACAGGTCCCTAGACAAGTCCTGTTCTTCCAGGTCAAAGACACTTTCTTCATATGCGTAGACGATCCTGGCTAACGCCCGGCGAAAGCCCAAGGCTAATGGTGCGGCCGCTACGATTACGCTCATCCTCCGAAGTGAGAAGGCCGGGATGAGTGAGGCACAGGGTGGGGGCCCGGCGGAATTCGCCGGGCGGATGCTCCGCACGATGAACGAGGCCGCGCTGGCCCTGATGGTGAGCGTGGGTCACCGCACCGGGCTGTTCGATGTCATGGCGACGATGCCCGCGGCGACGAGCGCCGAGATCGCGTCGCGCGCCTCACTCGACGAGCGGTACGTCCGGGAATGGCTGGCGGTGATGACCACCGGCCGGATCGTCGAGCACGACGGCGCGGCGGGATCTTACTCGCTGCCCGCCGGTCACGCCGCCTGGCTCACCCGGGCTGCCGGCATGGACAACCTCGCCGCCAGCATGCAGTACATCGGGCTGATGGCGCTGGTCGAAGACCAGATCGTGGACTGTTTCCGCCACGGCGGCGGGGTCCCGTACTCGGCGTTCCCGCGGTTCCAGGCGGTGATGGCCGAAGACAGCGGCGCCGTCCGCGACGCCACCCTGATCGACGTGACGCTGCCGCTGGTACCAGGGATGGCCGGCAGGCTCAGGCAGGGCATCGAGGTCGCCGACGTCGGGTGCGGGTCCGGCCACGCCGTCAACTTGATGGCCGAGGCGTTCCCGCGTTCGCGGTTCACCGGCTTCGACTTCTCCGGCGCCGGGATCGCCGCGGCCCGCCAGGAGGCCCGGCGCAAGGGCCTTGCCAACGCGCGCTTCGAGGAACGCGACGCCGCCCGCCTCGGCGAGACTGGCCGGTTCGACTTCATCACGACCTTCGACGCGGTGCACGACCAGGCCCGGCCGGACCTGGTGCTCGCCGCGATCGCAGATGCGCTGCGCCCGGGTGGTGTCTACCTGTGCGTGGACACCGCCGCCTCCAGCAAGCTCGCGGAGAACCTGGACCACCCGCTCGGGCCGTTCCTGTACACCGTCTCGTGCATGCACTGCATGACCGTCTCCCTCGCCGACGGCGGAATGGGCCTGGGCACTATGTGGGGAGAGCAGACCGCACGGACGATGCTCGCCGAGGCCGGCTTCACCTCCGTCAAGATCGCGCACCTCGACAGCGATATCGTCAACAGCTACATCATCGCCAGCAAGACCTGAGCCGGCACGCTGCAACCCGCCTCCTGCTTTCCCCAGGCAGGGCCGGGCGTGCCCTTCGAACCAGCCCGGCGTGGAGCTCCACCTCATGCAATCCCGTGACTGGTTGAGGTCAAGGGCAACACCGTCGCCGCCTCTGGCCGGCTGTGGGCGTTCGCGAGCTACAGCCGGTTCATCCGCCCGGGCGCGGTGCGCATCGGCACGACGACGAGCGCCACGGGCCTCGACGTGACTGCATTCCGCAACAGCGACGGGTCGACCGCGGTGATCGTTCTGAACAGCGCCCACGGCTCCTCGCTCTGGCGCACGTGGCGCTTGTAGTTCGTGACGTAAAAGGTGGTCAGGAGCACCGCGCAGAG
>JAWWPV010000660.1:0-3235 GCA_033854775.1 Trebonia sp. | reverse complement strand
GGCGTCGTAGAGCTCGTGGCCCGGGGGGCCGCCCAGCCGCCACCGCACGTCGAGTAGCGCCAGCCGGCCGAGGGCCGCGCGGCGCGCCTCATAGTCCGCCGAGTTGTCGTCGAGATGTTCCGCTGGGCTGACGGCGAGCAAGCCTGCCAGCTCCGGCGCGGTGATCAGGATGTCAGCGGACTGATCGGTCACCGGGCGGGCTAACCTGGCGGCGGGGGCGAGCATCGGGACGAGCTGCTCGGCCGGGGTCAGCGAGCCGTGCATGCCCTCCAGGGAACTCTCAAGCGGCTCGGCCTTCGTGGCCACGACCGCCCACGTGCCGGCGCACGCGGCGACCACGTCGCCGATGCGGGCCGCCATGGCGTCGCTGAGCTGGGCACCGACCGGGCCGAACAAGCCGTCCTTGATGGCCTCCTCGCGGGACATCACCCAGGCGCGCTCGCCGAGCACTTCCCGCCAGGTGGCGAGCACGTCGTCGGCGGCACCTGGCTGGGCGTACACGTGCCTGGCCCGCGGCTCGCCGCCAAGCAGCGCCACGCCGTCGCGCAGCGGCGAGCCTTCGGCGTCCGCGTCGATCCGGTCGTCCGGGCCGACGTTCACCATGCCGTGGTCGGCCGTCACGTACATGACCGAGCCGTAGGGCAGCCCCGCGGCGATCTGCTCCGCTAGCTTGTCGACGTGCGCGAGCTCGTTGACCCAGGCGGGCGACGACACGCCGTACTGGTGCCCGCAGCCGTCGAGTTGACCGTGATAGGCGGAGACAAGCACGCGGTCGGATTCCCCGAGCGCGTCGACGGTCAGCGCGGCGAGGGCGCCGAGCGAGTTCGCGGCCCGGTAGTCGGCACCGCGCAGCGTCGCCCTGGTCAGGCCGCTGTTCCTGAATGTCCCCGGCGCCACGTGCACCGCCGCCACCCCGGCCGCCGCCGCCTGCTCGTAGATCGTCGGCTGCGGCTGCCAGGCGGCCGGGTCTACGTCCTTCGGCCAGTGCAGGCCGTTGAGCAGCCTCCCCTCGCCGGGGATCGCGACCTGGTAGCCGAGCATCCCGTGCACTCCCGGCGTGAGCCCGACGCCGAGTGACCCCAGGCTGGTCACCGTGGTGGACGGGAAGCCCGCGGTGAGCGGCCGGGAGTTGAACGCCAGCTCGGCGAGGAACGGCGCCGCCGCCTGGTGCCCGCGCAGCAGCTCAAGGCCGAGCCCGTCGACGATGAGCAGGCAAGCGCGTCCGATCTCGGGCAGGCCAAGCACGTTCGCCGTGGCGTCACCGGTCAGCGAGGCGAGCAGGGAAGCGGACAGGTCGGCAAGGCTGGACTCGCCGTAGGATGGCACGATCGGGCTGGTTCTGGGCTCGCGCGCCAAGGTCATCAGCCCCCGGCGAGCGCGGTCGCGTCGTTGAGAGCGCTGGCGAACTTCAGCACCTGCCGTACAGCGTCCTCGCCGTCCGCCGCCTCGCTGATCCGCAGCGTCAGGTCGTCGGCGGTGACCGTGCCGAGGTACCCGTGGTCCGCCTCGCAGGTCTCGTCACCGCAGTGCGCGGGCTCTAGTTCCACGTGCGACAGCACGTTCCAGCCGATCGTCAAGATCACCTCGGACGGCATCGTGACGCCGGGCACGTACGTCGCCGGATCGGGCACCACGCGGGTCAGCGACACCGACGACACCCGGGAGAACTTGACCGCCTCGGTGGACGTCTCGGCGCGCGGCCTGCCCTCCGGCTCGTCGACGGGATACTCGTCGGTGTGCGAGTACACCAGCCGCGTCGGGGTGAGCGCCAGCACGGTCATGTGCCTGCGGACTTCCATGCCAGGGTCGAATATCGCGTCATGGTGCGCGAAGAACGCGGTGACCGGCTCCGGCCCGAGAGCGCTGGCGACGGCATCGGTCACCAGCCCCGGGTAGTAGCCGCTGCGCTCTATCGCCGCTCGCAGGTCCTCGGTCATGACTCGGGTTTCCGTCATTCCTCCATCCTGCCTTGTCCGGAGGCGTGGTTCACCCCTGAGCCGGCCGAAAGCCACGCCGACCTAGCCGTCGGAACGGTCAAAGGCGGCGATATCCCGCGATACGGGCTCGTCGCCGTCCGGCAGACCACGGTCCGGCTCATCGATCCGCTCCGGCTCAGCACCGAGATCGCGCAGCAGCTCGTCTATCGCCGCCTTGCGGGAACGCATGATCCTGAACCGCCGCTCCTCCTTCGGCTCCTCGAGCTCAAGCGCGGCCGCACCTGGCGCCGGCTTCGGCTTGCGGGGCTTGGTCCCGCCCGCCGCGCCGCCCCGTCCCCGGTAGATGAGCAGGCCGTTGACCGGGTCAGGCACCCCGTCGAGCGCCGCGCGCACCGCGGGCAGCGCACGGAACGACTCCCACTCCTTGTCGCCGGGAAAGAGGACCTCGAAGATCACGCCGTACTCGGTGTCATGCCAGTCGTAGTAGAGCGAACCGTTGGTAATCGCCGCCTCGGTGAGCTCATCTTCGTGGGCGTACCGCCACCCGCTCGCGGGGAGCTTGTCGCCGGAGAAGACCTCGATCGACCACCATTCAGCCATGATGTCGCCGCCGCCCGTCTGCGCCACGTCGCGAAATCTCTTAACACGATAGTACGTCTTTCCGGCAACTTCAGGAAAGGCATATGTCGCGCACCGCAGACATCTGTGGTCACAAAGCACAAATCGTTATATATTCGGAACGGATGGTGGTGATACTCTTCACAGCCTGACCCTGTTTGCAGTGGTACGCGATCGTCGGTACGGTCACGGCATGGCGGCAGACGGACGGCGGCACGTGGTCGCAATCGGGGGCGGCATGCTCATGCCCCGCGAGGCGATCCCCTTTCACGTTGAGTACGCGATCAAGCTGAGCGGCAAGCGCGCGCCCCGGCTGTGCGTGCTGAACCAGGCCGTCGGCGACGACCCCGCCTATTACCTCCGGTTCTACGGATCGCCGCGTCCGACGCACCGCCGAAATACACCGGTATATGCGGCTGTTGTGGCGACTTCACCGCGGAGAATGCCTGCTCCAGTTGGTAAAACTTGCCATGGTGGTCGAACGGCGCGCTGCTGGTCCACACCCGGCGCACGATCTCCAGATATTCGTCAGTACGAGCATAACGCTCCTCCTTGCCGATGAAGCTGCCGTCCTGACGCAATTCCTGGTCGCTGCCGCCGGTGATCACATGCAGCGCCACACGTCCGCGGGTGAACACGTCCAGCGTCGCCAACTGCCGGGCGGCGAGGGTAGGGGTGGT
>JAWWPV010000659.1:0-4289 GCA_033854775.1 Trebonia sp. | reverse complement strand
GACCGACCTCGGTCTCTCACTGCACCAGATGATGCGCGGCCTCAAGACCTGGGCCGAGATGCACATGGACGATGTGCTCGCCAACCGCGCGACGTACGACACCCGAACCGCCTGAACCCGCAGCAGAATGACGGCTCCGAACGCCTCATTTGCGTCGCCGCGGTTTGGACAGTGCAGCGACTATAGCGATGGGGCCCGGTAGTGATGACAAGATCAACTGCGCCCTTACTACTGGGACGCACAAGGCGATTACGATTATCGCGCAGCAGCCCAGTACGATCAGTGCTGAGGTAAGTGGGATGGGCCGCCTGCTGCCGGGAATTTTCTTCGTCATCACCCACAACCACCTTCTCCGCTCAGCACGTAGCCCAGTCACCGTCAGACACTGCTTCAGGCGCGTCCAGCGGTGCCACGCCTTCGGTAATGCTCTTAACCTTGACGGAAACACAGGGTGAACAGTAGGGCGAAGGTTGGCCGCGTACCGACTACGGCGCCGGCATTCCCTGGCTGAGCGGATGACGGCTCCAGAGTGCCGAATGTCGGCAACGCGGTGCCGACTTCGTCGGTGCAGAATGTAGTCGTGGAGAAACACGATCAGCAGGGTGCTCGGGACGCGGAGCAAGATCACGGCTGGCCCGCATGGGGCTCGGCAGTCCAGGCTGCGCTTGACCGGCGGGGAATCACGCTGAATTCCGCAGCAAGCCGACTTGGGTTGCGCAACACGACACTCAAGCGGTGGCTAGCCGGTGAAGTTCCCCCGCAACTGTCACGCCTCGGTCCCATCGCTGATCTAACTGGTGTGAGTCATGCAGTTCAGCTGGAACTGGGCAACGTGCTACCAGCGGAGTTGCGTTCTGAGGCGCACGCGATGCAGGTCGCTGACGAACTTCGAGGAGCGATCGGCGAAGTTACGCAGGTGGTATCGCGCGCGGCCGAGTTGGCCTTCTCCGACGCTGGGGCTCGCCTGGCCGGCATCCTCCTTGCCGACAGCCAAGTGCCTCTGCAGGTTACATTGCGGCGCGCTTATCGCGGCGTCAGGTACCCCATTCATCTAAGCACCTACGTCGGCGTCGAGAGCATCGGCCGCGATGGTTATGATGACGAAGCTCTCCGCAGGCAGGTTACCAATATCATTGGTCAGTCCGCTCGGGTCTTCGGGGCGCGGTGGCGCGAGCAGGAGGCACATGATTGGCCACTGCCCCATCCCCGGCTTATCCTCAACGTTCCTCAGCATGAGAGGCCTCGGCCGCCATCGACAAGTGCGGTCCAGGCGGTGCCGAACGTGCTGATGCTCGGTTGCCCGTACGCTCATTCGGAATATATCGGGGCATTGCTGGCTGATGCCCTCGGTTATGGATACATCGATATTCGATACAGCGTTCCTCTTCCACTCGACGGGATCCCCACCGATCCCGTGGTGACCGAGGCACGGGTCGAATTCGCGAGGCATCTTGCTGGTGATGAGCATGCCACGCGGCGAAATGTCTGGTCCCTGATTGATCATCGTGTCCTTCCAGAGATCATGCCGAAGCTCAAGGACGCCCCAGTAGGGTGCGCAGTTTACGTGCGCAGCGAGGATCACCTCCTCGAGCGCGGCAGCGAGGTCTGGGGCGTCCCTATGGACGAAATGATCGCGCTGCGCCGCATGATCGATGCCCTCGTGCATTCCGTCGATTGGCCGGTGCTTACGATTGTCATGCCAGACGAATTGCTCAGCAGTGCCAGCGTGATCGAGAGCGATCGAATCGCGGATGTCGCGATGCTCGCAGCGGTCGACGCTTGGATTCAGCTGCGCAATAGCCGTCTCGTTCCAGACGGGATTCGCGGGCGCCTTGCAGCCATGTTCGATGCACGAGGGAGGCCGTTGGGCGACCCCCGCCTCTCACTGGTCAGAGCACAAGCGAACATGCCCAGGAAGAGGTAAGCGGCGTGACCGGCACGAATGCGTATCTGGACGACGGTGCGACCGGATGATGGGATGGTCGGCGAGGAAGGGACGTCAAGACCGTCACGGAGCGGCGTCAGTTGGCTGGTCGATCCCATCGATGGAACTAGCAATTACCTGCGCGATCTGCCGAATTAATCAATTTCCACCGCGGCCGCCCGAGAGAAAGAAAGCGGGAAATTCTAGCTCGCAGCGAACTTGTCGTAGCCTCAGCACCTAGCGTAACGGCAGGTCTACGTGAAATTTTGGATGCAGCCGCCAGGCATTTACGGGGTTGGGAGGCTACCTGGACTGGAGGCGAAAGCGCGTAGCCGGAACCTGCGGCAGTAGCGGGACGTTATCCGGGCGTGCAGCTGATGAGCATCGTGCGGCGGTTGCTGCAAAAGCCCGGAACAATCGAGCTGACGCCGTTCCTGAAGCTGCTGCCCCAGGTCGACGCGCATGAGCAGCGACTGCGCGGGCTGACCGATGGCGAGCTGACGGCGGCGGCGCAAGCGGCCCATGACGACGCGGAGATCTGCGCTTGTTGCCGCGAGGCGGCGTGGCGCGCACTCGGCGAGCGGCCTTACGACGTGCAGGTGCTCGGCACGCTGGCGATGCTTTCTGGGCTGGTCGCCGAGATGGCGACCGGCGAGGGCAAGACCCTGAGCGGCGCGCTCGCCGCCGCCGGGCATGCACTGCGTGGCCGGTCGGTACACGTGATGTCGGTGAACGATTACCTGGCCCGCCGCGACGCCGAATGGATGCGCCCGGTCTACGACCTGCTGGGCGTGACCGTCGGCTGGCTCGGCCAGGCCTCGACGGTGGCGGAACGGCGGCGCGCCTACGCGGCGCAGGTCACCTACGCGCCGGTGAGCGAGTTCGGCTTCGACGTGCTCCGCGACCGCCTGGTCACCGATATCGCCGATCTGGTCGCAGGTGATCCGGACGTGGTCTTGATCGATGAGGCTGACTCCGTGCTGATCGACGAGGCGCGGGTGCCGCTGGTCCTCGCGGGCGCGGCGGAGACCGCGGACGCCGACCGCGAGATGGCGCGGATCGCGGCCGGGCTCCGCCCCGGGCGGCACTACGAGATCGACGAAGACGGCCGCAACGTGTCCCTGACCAGTGCGGGAGCAAGCGCCGCGGAACAGGCACTGGGCGGCATCGACCTGTACACCGCCGAGCACGCCGAGGAACTGACCCGGCTCAACGTGGCCCTGCACGCTCATGCGCTGCTCCAGCGCGACGTGGACTACATCGTGCGGGACGGCGCGGTGCACCTGATCAACGAGTCCAGGGGCAGGGTGGCCCGGCGGCAGCGCTGGCCCGACGGCCTGCACGCGGCGGTCGAGGCCAAGGAGGGCCTGGCCGCGAGCGAGAGCGGCGAGATCCTCGACACGGTCACCATCCAGTCCCTGGTCCGCCGCTACCGGACCATCTGCGGGATGACGGGGACGGCCGTGGCGGCCGGGGAGCAGTTCCGGGAGTTCTACGGCCTGGAGATCGCGGTGATCCCGCCGAACCGCCCGTGCATCCGCACCGATGAACCCGACCGGCTGTACCCCACCGTCAAGGACAAGGAGAAAGCGGTCGTCGGCCAGGTGGCCGCGGCACACGCCACCGGGCGGCCGGTCCTGATCGGCACGCTCGACGTAGCCGAGTCCGAACGGCTGGCCGGCGAGCTCGGCCGCGCCGGATTGCGGTGCACCGTGCTCAACGCCAAGAACGACGCCCAGGAGGCCGCGATCGTGGCCGAAGCCGGGGCCTACGGCGCGATCACGGTGTCGACCCAGATGGCCGGGCGCGGCACCGACATCCGCCTCGGCGGGATCGGCGGCGACCGGAACCTGATAGCCAAGCTGGGCGGCCTGTACATCATCGGCACAGGTCGGCGCGCGAGCAGCAGGCTCGATCACCAGCTGCGCGGGCGCGCCGGACGCCAGGGCGACCCGGGCGGGTCCGTCTTCTTCGCCAGCATGGAAGACGAGCTGATCCTCCAGTACGCGCCCGACGAGGCGCGAGCTCAGGTCCCCGACTCAACGTCGCACTGGGCGCTGGGCCACGCGCAGCGCGTTGCCGAGGGCGTCAACCTGGAGATCCACCGGAACACATGGCAGTACAACAAGCTCGTCGAGGACCAGCGGCGCATCGTCCTGGGCCATCGCGACCGGGTGCTGCGGGCCGACGACGCCCTGTCCGCGCTTGCCCGGCGATGCCCGGAGCGTCTCGCGGAGCTGAGCCCGGACGTGGACAGGAGCGTCCTGGTCAGCGCCGCGCGCCAGATCGTCCTCTTCCACCTGGACCGGGCCTGGGCGGAGCACCTGGCCTTCCTGGCGGACCTCCGCGAGGGCATCCACCTGCG
>JAWWPV010000658.1:0-3195 GCA_033854775.1 Trebonia sp. | reverse complement strand
CTACTCAATTGATGCCGGAGCCTGACCCCTACCGACCGCTCATCGGCATGAGCGCGCCTCGGCGCCGCGTCGACCTGGCAGCTCACGATGCCAGATCGACCCGATCAGCGCGTTTCATCTGATCAGCGTCGTCGGTCTCGTAGCCGCACAGAACGGAGGTTCGCGAGCTGATGGCTCGGGAGAACTCTGCAGCGAACCGTGACAGTGAAGCGGTTCACTGCCCACGGTAAGGCCGATGGGTGGCGGGCGCGCATGGGTGCGCCGCCGATGAGTCTCAGGCGGTGCGCCGGTCATTACTGCGGGGCCTGCAGCCGCGGGCCCTGCTGCCAGCGCGACGCGAGTAATCATGGGACAGCCAGTGGTGCACTTCGAGATCATCGGGACGGAGCCGGCGAAGCTCCGGAGCTACTACGGCAAGCTGTTCGGATGGGAGTTCGACACGAGCTCGCCGGTCGCGGAGGCAGTGTCGGAGCCGCTGAACTACGGCTTCGTGAACCGCATCACGACCAGCGACGGGACCGGGATCCCCGGCGGCGTCGGCGGTGGCGCGGGCTACGAGGGCCATGTGATCTTCTACATCGGCGTTCCCGATGTCGAAGCCGCTCTTCAGCATGCGGAGAGCCTCGGCGGGAAACGACAGATGGGCCCTGAGCGATCCCCGACAGGCCTGGTGGTCGGCCACTTCACCGACCCTGAGGGCAACCTGATCGGCGTCGCCGGGGCTGCCTAGCCGCGTGGCGTGCCTTGCCTCGTGACGATGATCGTCACAGGGGGTGCCCATACCGAGATGCTGACACCGTCCGCTTGGTGCTAGATCGCCGAGTATCTGCTAGTGCTGGTTGCATCGGGCAGGGGCGGGACCTGCGCTCAGATCTCGCAGTTATGCGCTGGTCTCGCGCGGCACATTGACCGGCTGCGGCCTGCCGGGATCCATACCGGGACCGCATGCCCAGCCCAGTGCGCGCCGGGGAAACGAGCCCGCTGATCCTCAGCGTGGCATGAGCGAACCATGGCGGCGTATGCCAGTGTTGCGTCATGGGACTTCCCGGCATCGCCGTCCAACTCATCGATGAGGGTAATTCCGAGTCGGCCGTCCGGTTTCTCAGCGAGTGGGTCTGCGACGGCGAGGCCGAGGCGCGCAGGTACCTGGCCGAGCACCTGGAACCAGATGGAACCAGCCTTATCGCCACGAGCGGTCCCGATGCCGTCGGTTACGTCGCGATCATCTGGGAGTCCAATTACGCCGGATTCCGCAGCCGCGGCATCACGACGCTGGGCATTACCGTCGGCCTGTTCGACGAGTACGGCCCGGCGCAGCGGATGTACGGACGACGCGGCTACATCCCCGACGGCAGCGGTGCCTGCCAGGGCCAGCGCCCGCTCAGCGAAGGCACCCAGGTACGCCTGGACCACGACGTGATCCTCTGGCTCACCAAGGACCTCACCAGCTGACAAGCCGGTACTGCCCCCGCATCGCGGCATGAGCGTACCGTGCCTGCCGATTACGAGCTGTTGGCAGCGGCCGATAATTCATCCGTTGAGCGGTGCAGAATCGCCAATTCTGTTCATCAGATGCACGAGGCGTCCGGCCGCATCCTCGCATTGGCCATAGGGCTCTGCTTTACGAGATCACCGAGGACGAGGCCGGTCCCGTGGATCAGATGACGGGGTGGCTATGCCGGCAGGCCGCATCGATGGTGGATGGCGGCCAGGTAAATCAGGTGCGTCGCCCGGTGGCGTGCCGGTATGTTGCTGCGGTGCCTGAACTGAGTGCAGGCCTTCCTCCCATTCCCGGCCTGCCCTGGGAGTCGCTGTCTCATCGCCAGGTCCTGGCCGAGCTAGCCGCAGGGGGGTGGGTGCCCTGCGGGGTGGGCGACTGGGCGGTGGCGCTGCGGTCCCCGCAGGGAACCGTCGTCGCGAGGGTATGCCCGTTTGACCCGGCATACTGGGCATTTGTCGACCTGTGCCGCGAGTGCGCCGGCAACCGGTGGCTGCCGAGGATCGAGCTGGCTGCCGACCTCGAAGGCGGCGGTTCGGTCGTCTTCCTGGAGTCCGCCGCTCCCGTGGACCATGCGGTCGCCGAGCAGGTCGCCGAGCAGAGGCGGACCGCGGCCGGTGATGCGGAGTTCGAGGAGGTACGGCGGGCAGCGCAGATGATCGATGCGCGGTACCGGAAGTCGACGCCCTGGTGGGGCAGGTGCGACTTGAACGAGGCCCACATCCGCAGAGCCGCCGACGGGCGGCTTGTGCTGATTGACGTCTTCTGCATGGACGGGGCGTGGCTGTACCGCAAGATCCTCGAAGACGTCGCCGGGGTGCACCGCCGGATTCCGCGCGAAAGGATGCGCTACGCACTGGACATCCCGTATATCGCCCGGGAGAACAGTACCGCCGAGATCCTTGCCCTCAGAAAGGCCTGGGCACGCGCTGCCGGATGACCGCTCGCGGGTCTGCCAGGGAACAGCCGCCGATGCTCCAAGCCGCTCCCGAACAACGGATCTGCCGCCCCAGTCAGCCCACATCCTGGCAGCGGCAACCTGCGCCAGATCGGCGGATATCGCGCGCCGTAAAGCCGCCACGCTGTCACCATCAGGTGCAGCCAGGCCGGTGGTAAGCCCGCCGACGTCGGGGCTTCGACGAACTGACCTGGCAGATCGCCGACTGCTTTCGGGGCTTATCTCGCTCCTGCCATCGCACTGACCGCGCTATCACCTGACGAGGCTGGCGATGACCTCGCCCGCGGCCCGTGCGAGATGCCCGGCGATGCCGCCGGGCTGGACGGCCGGCCCGTCGGCCAGCAGGGCCGGAGAACGCACCGGAATCGACTGTGCCGGGCTGCCAGTCCGGAACAGCGCCGGGAGGCGGGCAGTGCGGGGGCGCGGAGCGGAGCGGGAGGGGCCCAGTGCGCGAGGACAGTGGTTTTTGCCGCCGGGGCAGTGACCGGACAGGCCGTCAGCCGCACTATAGGGATATGGAGTCCGCTGCGAGCAAGCCGCGTCGGCCAGGGCTCGCCGCCCGGCCGGTTCAGGATCAGGTATCCCGCCGCCACCGAGTACGGCGCAGGACTGTTCCTCAATCCCGCCGCCGTGCTCGGCCATCCCGCCGCCGCCGGAGACGGCGCTGGCCTCGTGCTCACTGATCCCGCCGCCGCCGGCCACCGCGCTGGCGTCCAGCTCGTCCGTGCCACCGCCACCG
>JAWWPV010000657.1:0-11955 GCA_033854775.1 Trebonia sp. | reverse complement strand
CGTTGCCCGCGCCGCGTCATCCTCGCCGGGCACGGCCCGCAGGTCGACGGGCGCGCCGAACGCGATCTTGGTGCCGTCCGGCGACCACACGGGCGCGCCGGCCCCGAGCGGCAGCGTGGTCACCTGCTCGGGCTCCCCGCCGTCGGCGGGAAGCAGCCACACCTGGGCCGGCCCGCCGTCGGCCCGCAGGAACGCGATCTTCGACCCGTCGGGCGACCAGGCGGGCGAGGAATCCGCCTCGCCCCGCGTCAGCTGCCTGGGCTGGTGACGCGGCCTGGCGCCAGTGCTGACGTCGGTGTCGGCCCGCCACAGCGACGTCACGTTCTTGTCGGCGGCGGCGTCCACGGTGGTCAGGACGTAGACGACCTCGCGGCCGCCGGGGGACAGGGCCGGCTGGCTGGGCACGGCGAACGTGGTCAGGTCGGCGATGCGCTGGCGTCGGGTCACTGGATACTCCTGGTCTGCGGCTGTTCCTGCGGCGGATGCGGCGCGGGGCTAGGTCACGGTTCCCCTAGCCGCAAACTGGCATCCTCATCGTCGGCCGCATCGGCGCCAGTGTCAGCCACCTCGATCCTCGTTCCTGGCCTTGGCACGGCGGCGAGCAGCCGCCTGGTATACGGCTGCTCCGGGTTGAGGAGCACCCGCTCGGCCGGACCGTGCTCGACGATCCGGCCCTGGTACATGACCGCGACGTAGTCGGCGACGTACCGGACGACAGCGAGGTTGTGCGATATGAACAGCATGGACAGGCTCAGTTCCCGCTGCAGGTCACGCACCAGGTTGAGCACGGCGCCCTGGGTGGACACGTCGAGGGCGGAGGTGATCTCGTCCGCGATGATCACGTCGGGGCGCCCGGCGAGGGCCCTGGCGAGCGCGACTCGCTGCCGCTGCCCGCCGGACAGTTCGGCGGGGAACTTGTCGACGGTGCCCGGCGGCAGCCCGACGAGCCCGGTGAGCCGCGCCGCCTCGTCGTGCCGCGCCCTTCGGCTGTCAACGGTGCCGCGCGGGATGGCCTCGGCGATCG
The DNA here is from genome assembly GCA_033854775.1 of Trebonia sp. GTDB lineage: Bacteria > Actinomycetota > Actinomycetes > Streptosporangiales > Streptosporangiaceae > Trebonia. The sequence goes on along the minus strand of JAWWPV010000657.1, from coordinate 10,931 downwards.
ACTCTCCGGCGGTCATCCGGGGGTCGAGGGACGCGTACGGGTCCTGGAACACCATCTGGAGCGGCCGCCGCCCGCGCCGCGGCACCGGCTTCCCGTCCAGCACGATCTTGCCCGCGGCGGGCGCGACGAGCCCGACGGCGGCGCGGGCGAGGGTCGACTTGCCTGAGCCGGACTCCCCGACGAGCCCGACAACCTGCCCTGGTGGCACGACGAGGTCGACGTCGTCGACGGCGACGTGCGCGTGCCGCCCGGTGCCGTACCTGACGGTCACTCCGTCGAACCGCAGCTCGCTCATTCGCCCGCCCCCGACTCATGATAACAGCAAGAAGCGCTTGCGCCAGTGCGCGGTGTGAAAGATCCCGGCGTCTTCGAGATCGTGCCGGTCACGCCGTCTCCCCGCTGGCGGGGATGCTCGCCGCCGGCTCACCCGCGAGGACGCGGTCGACGTGCCAGCAGGCGACCTCGCGCCCGTTCTCGTCGGGGACGAGGACCGGGTCCGCCCGATGGCACCGGGCGTCCGCGAACGCGCACCGGGGGGCGAAGGCGCACCCGGCGGGCAGGCCGGCCGGGTCGGCGGGCTTCCCTGGGATCACGGCGAGCGGCAGCTCGCGGGACGTCTCCATGGAGGGCACGGCGGCGAGCAGCGCCCGCGTGTAAGGGTGCCTGGCGTGGTCGGCGAGGTCCGCGGTAGGCAGGTTCTCCACGATCTTCCCCGCGTACATGACGAGAACCCGGTCGCAGACCTGCCCGACGACGGTGATGTCGTGGCTGATGAACAGCAGCGCCATGTCCCCAGTGGCCTGGATGGACTTCAGCAGCCGCAGCACCTGACGCTGCACGGTGACGTCAAGCGCGGTCGTCGGCTCGTCGGCGATGACGAGCGCGGGCTCGCCCATGACGGCCATCCCGATCATCGCCCGCTGGCGCATGCCGCCGGACAGCTCGTGCGGGAACTGGCTGGCGCGGTGCTCTGGCCGGGGAATGCGCACCGCGCGCAGCCGGTCAACGGCCCGCTCCCCGGCCTGCCGCCGCGTCAGCCCGTGATGCTCGGTGGCAACCTCGGCGAGCTGCGCCCCCACCCGCTTGACAGGATTGAACGACGTCATCGGGTCCTGGAAGACGAGCCCGGCCTTGGTGCCGAGGAACCGCCGCATCTCCCGCCCCGACATGACGCCGGCGGATCCGCGCGGCTCGCGCCCGAGGAGGTCCTGGCCAAGCAGCTCAAGCCGGCCGGCGGACACGTCCGCGGGATCCTCGAGGAGCCGGGAGACCGCCAGGGCCGTCAGGGACTTCCCTGAGCCGGACTCGCCGACGACACCGACCGCCTCACCGCGGTTCAGGGTGAAGCTGACGCCGCGGACAGGATGCACGCCGCCAGGGAACGACACTTCCAGGTTCGATACGCGCAGGACGCAGTCAGCCGATTCCGTTCGGGATGATGTTCCTGGCTCTGTCGCCGCTGACTTCGCGGCGGCCGCCGCCAGGGCGGAGCGCAGCTTGCCGATGCGCGGTGCGGAGACGCCGAGGCCGACCGCCAGTGCCTCGCCGAACAGGTTGAACGCGAGGCCCGCGATCACGACCGCGACGCCGGGGGCGAGGGCGGCGGCGGGCCTGGTGTAGATGCCCTGGAGGCCGTCGTTGAGGAGCTGGCCCCAGTCGTAGGAGGGGGCCTGGACGCCGAGGCCGAGGAAGGACAGGCCCGCGAAGGACAGCAGGGCGTCGCCGGCGGCGATCGTGGCGTTGACGATGAGGGGCTCGCCGACGTTGGGCAGGACGTGGCGGGTGAGCAGCCGGAACCGGGAGACGCCGGCGATCCGTGCCGCCGCGATGTAGTCGAGGCCCGCGACCGAGGCGGACAGGGTCCGCACCAGGCGGGCGAACGCGGGGGCGGAGGCCAGCCCGATCGCGAGCAGCGCGCCCTCGGCGCCGATACCGAAGATCACCGCGAAGAACAGCGCGAGCAGCAGCGCGGGGAACGCCACCGCGACGTTGATGACCGCGGTGATGGCCCGGCCCGCGCGGCGGCCGACGATCAGCGGCGCGGTGCCGAGCACCAGGCCGGACCCGACGCCGATCGCGGTGGCGGCGAGGGCAAGCCCGACCGACAGCCGCGTCGCGACGAGGATCCGGTAGAAGACGTCCTGGCCCAGGTCGTTCGTGCCGAGCCAGTGCCCGGCCGACGGGCCCTGCAGCAGGTTGACGACGTCGATGGCCGATGCCTTGGCCGACCAGAGAACGGGCGCGAAGATCGCTAGCAGCAGGATCAGCGCGAGCAAGATCCCGGAGCAGATGCCGAGCGGGCTATGCAGGGCTCGCCTCAGGAACCGCTTCCTGCCCGCGCGGACGGGCCTCCGCGCGCGTGCGCGCCTCGCGGGGGGTACGGGGGGTCGTCCTCCCGGGAGATCACTGCGCATCAGCTCTCCCTGATGGTGGAACGCGGGTCGAGCAGCGCGAGCGCTATGTCGACGATGAGGTTGACCAGCAGCACCCCGACGCCGTAGACGAGCACGATGCCCTGCACGACCGGGTAGTCCTTGGCGACGATCGAGGCCACGATCGTCGAGCCGAGGCCGGGCCAGGCGAACACGTTCTCCACCAGGACGGTGCCCGCGATCATGGCGGACAGCAGCAGGCCGCCGATCGTGAGGGTGGCGGTGAGCGCGTTCGGCAGCACGTGCCCCAGGTAGACGCGCCAGGAAGGCAGCCGCTTAGCGCGGGCGGTGCGCACGTAGTCGGCGCGCAGCGCGGCGATGACCTCAAAGCGCAGGATCCGGACGAGGACCGCGATGGGGCCGAGTGCCATCGACGCGATCGGCAGCAGGTACGAGGTGAACCCGGACTGGCCGGCCACGGGCACCCAGTGCAGCGTGACACCGAACACGTAGATCAGCCCCACCGCGAGCAGGAAGCCGGGGATCGCGGCGATCACCACGGACACCGAGGTGGCCGCGAGCTCCGTGCCGCGCCGCCGCCCGTTCCTCGTCACCACGCCAAGGACGAGGCCGAGGGGGACCGAGATGGCGACCGCCGCGACGAAGGAGTACCCGGCGAGTTCAAGGGTGGCGGGGAGCCGCTGCCCGATCACCTCGGAGACGGGAAGCCCGGAGCTGATCGACGTGCCGAACCGTCCGGTGAACAGGTTCTGCAGGTAGTGCACGTACTGCAGCCACAGCGGGTCGTTCAGGCCGAGCTGCGCGCGGCGCGTCTCGACGAGCTGCTGCGACGCGTTGAAGCCGAGGGCCGCCCGCACCGGGTCGCCCGGGATGAGGTGGATGATGAGGAAGCTCGCGGTGACGAGCACCAGAGCCGACAGGAGGAGCTGCCCCAGGCGGCGGACCGTGAACCGGAGCCACGGGTTCGCGCTAGGGACGGCCGGCGCGTCCGGGTGCGTCATCGGGTCGGCGGCCGCCGCCTGGGGGATCTCCATCATGCTGCGCCGGTACCTGTCCCCGCGCCTAGCCGAGCATCCGGATGGAGGCGGGTGAGACCATGTCCTCGGCGAACTGGAAGGTCGCGCCCTTCGCGTAGATGGTGAGGGCCGAGTTGACGAACGGCACCAGGTCCACGTTCTTGAACAGCGCGGTCTCCGCGGCATTCCAGTCCGGGCAGCCCGCCTTGCCCGCGATCGCCGAGGCCTTGGTCACGTCCGCCGTGTAGGCGGCGTTGCCGAGGTAGGCGAAGTTGGTGCCGTTGGGCGGGGTCGCGCCGGACAGGAACGGCACGAGCTGTCCCGGCGTGGTGACGCCGAGGGGCAGGATCGCGACGTTCCACGCGGCCTGGCCGGCCACGATGTCACTGTCGATCTCCGCGTCGGTGATGGCGTGCAGCGACACCGTTACGCCGAGCTGCGACCAGGCCTGCTGCAGCAGGGTGACGGCGCCGGTCGCGCCGGTGCCCAGGCTCGTCGGGTAGTACAGGGCGACGGACAGCTTCTGGCCCGCGAGGGCCGACTTGGCGGCGGACTCGTCGTAGCCGGGCAGGCTCGGGCCGACCGTGTTGCCCTTGCACGGGCTGAGCGCGGGCTCGACGAGGCCGGTGGACGGCTTGCCCGTCCCCGCGGTGAGCACCTGGCCGAGCTGGTTGAGCTGGACCGCCTCGGTCAGCGCCTTGCGGACCGCGAGGCTCGCGGTCGGCGAGCCCGCCTTCTCGTTGAACCACAGCTCACCGAGCGGCGCGTAGAGGGAATGCGAGTACAGGCTGCTCACCCGCTGGGTGTCGGGGCCGAGGATCTCGCCGAGGTTGGCCTGGCCGGCGAGGAGCTCATTCGCCGCGGTGGTCATGTTCGAGACGACCTTGAGCGTGACGGTGGCGGGCAGGCCGGGCGTGCTCGACGTGACGCCGCCAGGACCCCAGGTGTAGCCCTTGCGGAGCGTGAGGGTGTACGAGTTGCCGGGGACCGCCGAGGTCAGCGTGTACATTCCGGTGCCGTCCGCGCCTTCCTTGAGGAGGCCGCGGTTCTTCATGCCGTTGCCGCAGACGATCTCCGCCGAGCCGACGTCGGTGACCAGGAACGGGTCGGCGACCGGCGACTTGACCGTGACCACGCCGGTCGCATTGTCGCCGGTGGCGGTCGCGCCGGGCGGCACCCAGATGCCGACGCGGCTGCTCGCGTTCTTCACGTTGCCGATGAAGTTGATGTTGGCGGCCACCGTGCTCGCGGTCAGCGCGCTGCCGTCGGAGCAGGTGACGCCCTTCTTCAGGGTGTAGGAGGCGGTGGTCGTCGTCCCCGACCACTTGGACGCCAGGTTCGACTCGACCGCGCCGGACGGCGCGAAGCTGACCAGCGAGTCGTACAGGAAGAGGTCGGCCTGGTAGGTAACCGACAGCGAGGTCATCTGCGGGTCGAGGCTGCCCGGGTCGGACGGCAGCGTGACGGTGGCCGACTTGCCGCTGACGACCTGCCGGGCGGCTGACGATGAGGCGCTTGCGCTCGCGCCGGCGCCCGCCGCGGAGCTTGAGCCGCCGCTTGAGCAGGCGGCGACGGTGACCGCCATGGCGGTGACCCAGATTGGCAGGGCCGCCGCGGTGGTCAGGACTCTTCTTCGCACTTGTCGCCCTCCAGGAAGGCTATTAGTCCGCGCGCCGGGTGGCCCGGCCGCTGTGGATGTAAAGAGACCGCCCGCTGCCGTCGTCGCCGATGAAGACCTGCGGGAGGTAGATTCCGTACTTGGGTGCGGCCGGAATGAGGGTGTCGTTTTCCAAGGGGACCAGCTCGGACTTCTCGACCTCGCCGATCAGCTCGGCGAGCTCGCCGAGCGGGGTTTCTGTCATCCAGACGCGGCCGTCATCGTCCTGCGTGATCTCGGTCTTGCCCATCGAGTTGGCGTAGGTGCCGAGGTACCTGGCCACTTCGGCGTGCCGCCGTGTTTCCGGGTGGAGCTGGGCGGCCGGGGGGACCGGGGTGGCGGGGAGGTCGATGCCCGCCAGCTCCTTGAGCAGGTGGCGGAAGACCTCGAAGTAGACCGCGATCGGGTTGCCGCCGTTGGTGAGCAGCGCGATCGCGACGTCCTGGCCCGGCACGATGCGCAGGAACGCGGACTGGCCGACGGTCCCGCCGTCATGGCCGAACGCGATGCCGCCTGGCCAGTCGAACAGCTCCCAGCCGAGGCCCCAGTGGGTGCCCATCAGGCCAAGCGGCGGCAGCGTGACCTGCTGTGCCCGCATGGCCCTGGCGCTCGCCTCGGACAGCACCCGGGTGCCGTCTTCCGCCTTGCCGCCGGACAGGTGCATGCGGGCGAAGGCGAGCAGGTCGCGGGGGCGCATGGCGAGCATCGCCCCGGCCGGCCCGTTCGACTTCACCAGGGACCACATCGGGGCAGGGACCGGCAGGCCGTCGGCGTCCGGGTTCGGCAGGTGCCCGACGGCGGCGCGGAAGAGGATCGCCGAGTTCGCGTCGGTGGCGGCGTGGGTGAGGCCAAGGGGAGTGAACAGGTGCTCGCGCAGCGCCTGGTCCCATGGCTTGCCCCGCAGGACCTCGATGATCCGCCCGAGTACGCAGTAGCCGGCGTTGTTGTAGGAGAACATCTCGCCTGGCGGGAACAGCTGCGGGTCGGTCCTCAGCGTCTCGACGTACTTCTGGACGCAGTCGTCGTTGTTGCCGGTGTCGGTGAAGATGTCGCCCTCGAACCCGGCTTTGTGGCACAGCAGCTGCCGCACGGTCATCGTCCGTGCCGCCTCGCTGTCGGCCAGGTCGAAGTCCGGCAGGTACGTCACGACGGTCGCGTCGAGGTCGAGCAGCCCCTCGTCGGCGAGCTGCATGACCAGCGTCGCGGTCCAGGTCTTGGTGATGGAGCCGATCTGGAAAACGGAGTCGGCGGTCGCCTCGACCCCGGTCGCGTGGCTGAGCACGCCGCTCGCGAAGTCGAAGACCTCGCCGCCCGCGTAGACGGCGATGGCGGCACCGGGAACCTTGTGCTCGGCGAGCAGCGCGGGCAGCCGCTCGCTGATCCAGCCGCTGATGTCATCCAGATGTGGCATGCAGCGACCCTAGACGTCCCCGCGATTTGGCGATTCGTTCACTTCGACGAATAACGCCTACCGGGTTCGTCCGCCCGGACAAATGCCGCATTCGGCACCGCGTCGGGGCCGCGGCGGCGAGGTCCTGCTGCTCGGGCTCGCTGGGGAACGGCGTGACGGCCGGGCCGCCGATCGACGACGTGGTGAACAATGACCTGGTGATCACCCCCAGCTTCGGCTCCACCTCATGACCAGGCAGCTGACCGCCGACATCGCCGTCCCCAGCCAGTGCTACCTGGCCGAGGGCCCCGTGTGGGACCCGGTCGCGCGGCTGCTGCGCTGGGTGGACATCAACCCGGGGCACGTCCACGCATTCGACCCGGCCTCCGGCGCGCACGACTGGTTCGCGCCCGCAGGCGCCGATGGCCCCGCCGTGCCGCGCGACGACGCGGTCCCGGTCGGCGCCGTCGGCCTGACCAGGAGCGGCGGGTTCGTCCTCGCGCTGGTGGACGGCTTCGCGCTCGGCCCCGCCCAGCTTGGCCCCGCTCAGGACGGCTCCGACGGCGGTTACCCGCTCGCCCGCGTCGACGGGTTCCGCGTCGACGCGTCCGTGATCCGCTTCAACGACGGGAAGCCGTCGCCGTGGGGCGACTTCTGGGCCGGCACGATGCCATGGAAGCAAGACGGCCCGTCCTGCGCGCTCTACCGCCTCACCCCGGACGGCCGGGTGACGGAGCTGCTCGGCGGCGTCGGCCTCTCCAACGGCCTCGACTGGTCCGACGACCGCGGGACCTTTTACTACGCCGACAGCCGCAGCGGCGGCGTGGACGCCTTCGCCGCCGACCCGGAGACCGGCGCGCTCGGCGGACGCCGCCGCTTCGTCACGGTGCAGGCCGGCATCCCCGACGGCCTGACCCTCGACGCAGACGGCTGCCTCTGGCTCGCCGTCTTCGGCACAGGGGAAGTCCGCCGCTACACCCCGGCCGGCGACCTCGACACCGTCATCCGCCTCCCGGTCGACCAGCCCACCTCGATGGCCTTCGGCGGCCGCGACTTCTCTACCCTCTACATCACCACCGCCCGCGAGGACCTCACCCCGGCAGCGGTGGCCACCCAGCCGCACGCGGGGGACATCTTCGCCTGCACCCCCGGCGTGACCGGCCGCCCGCCGAACCTCTTCGCGGTCTAACCTCGCAAGATAACAGCAAGAAAATTCTCTTCGGCGCGTTGTCGATTGCGGGGGGCTCCGTTCGTGACCATGATGAAGGGCCGGCCAGGGAACCGGCCACGACGGAGGGAACCAACATGAAGCAGTACCTGCTCGCGGTGCACATGGTCGAGGGAGAGCCGGCTAGGCCGGAGACGGAGATACAGCGGTCGTACGAGGCGGTGGACGCCTTCAACCGAGAGCTGATGGCGTCCGGGGAGTGGGTTTTCGCCGGCGGCCTGCTCCCGGCGGACACCGCGACCGTCGTCAGCGCGCAGGGCGGCAAGGTCGTCACCACCGACGGCCCGTTCGCCGAGACCAAGGAGCAGCTGGGCGGCTTCTGGGTGATCAAGGCCGCCGACCTGGACGCCGCGCTCGCCATCGCCGCCCGTGGCTCCGAGGCGTGCGGCGGCCCGGTCGAGGTCCGCCCGTTCCAGGACATGCCGGACGCCGGGTAGCCGGCCGGCACTCGGCGCAGGGCACATCATGTCCGGACCGGAGCCGGCCGCGGCGCGGATCTTCCGTGAGAGTTCCGGCCGCGCGGTGGCCACCCTGGCCCGCGTCCTCGGGGACATTGACCTCGCCGAGGACGCGGTCCAGGAGGCCTTCGCGGTCGCCGTGGCGCGCTGGCCGTCTGACGGCCTCCCGCCCAACCCGGGCGGCTGGATCGTCACGACCGCCAGGAACAAGGCACTCGACCGGCTGCGCCGCGAGTCGACGCGATCGGGCCGCGAGGCGGCGGCGGTGGCCCTTATCGGCGAACCAGAGCCAGAAGTGGAGGTGGGACCCGTGGCGGACGACCAGCTGCGCCTCATCTTCACCTGCTGCCACCCGGCACTCGCCCAGGAGGCGCGGATCGCGCTCACCCTGCGGCTGATCGCCGGGTTGCAGACCCCGGAGATCGCCCGCGCGTTCCTGGTCCCAGAGCCGACGATCGCGCAGCGGCTGGTCCGCGCCAAGCGCAAGATCAGGGACGCGGGCATCCCGTACCGCATACCGCGCGACCACGAGCTCCCGCAGCGCCTCCCCGATGTCCTCGCGGTGGTCTACCTGGTCTTCAACGAGGGCTACACCGCCTCGGCGGGCGACGGCCTGACCAGGCAGGACCTCGGCGCCGAGGCGATCCGCCTGGCCAGGCTGCTGCACGAGCTGATGCCCGACGAGCCAGAGGCCAGCGGCCTGCTCGCCCTCCTGCTGCTCACGGAATCCCGCCGCGCCGCCAGGACGACACCAGCGGGCGGCCTGGTACTCCTCGCCGACCAGGACCGCACCCGCTGGGACGGCGAACTGATCGCCGAAGGCCAGGGCATCGTCCGCGCTTGCCTCCGCAGGAACCAGCCGGGCCCGTACCAGATCCAGGCGGCGGTCGCGGCGGTGCACAGCGACGCCAGGCAGGCGGCGCTGACCGACTGGCGCCAGATCCTGGCACTCTACGACCAGCTCGCCGCCATCGCGCCAACCCCGGTCGTGGCCTTGAACCGCGCCGTCGCCCTGGCCGAGGTAGCGGGCCCTGCCGCGGCACTTGAAGCCGTCGACGGGCTACCGCTGGCCGGGTACCACCTGTACCACGCGACCCGCGCCGACCTGCTCCGCCGCCTCAACCGCGCCGCCGAGGCGGCCGCCGCCTACGACGAGGCCATCGCCCTGGCCGAGAACGCGGCGGAACGCGCCTTCCTCGTCACTCGCCGCGCGACCCTGAATTAGGCGTATGTGCGGACCACCCGCAGCGCCGTGGCCGCGTCCGGTCCCGTGGCCGTCAGGCCAGAAGCCTCCGGGGCCAGCCGCTGCGCCGCGACCCGGCAGAACGCCCCGGCCGCGCCTGAGACGCACGACTCGGCGTCCGTCGGCCCGAACTCCCACCGCTCGCCGTCGGGTCCCGCGAGCTCACACCGGACCGGACGTCCCTTCAGGCCGGCCACCTCGAAGGCGTACGGCAGCGTTCGGACGGCCAGCCACGCGACATGGCGCAGCCGCGCTGTGTCCGGGTAGGCGATGCCCAGCGGCCCGGTGATATCCAGCGCGTGGGCCCAGTGCTCGGCGAACCGGGTAGTGGCCAGGGTGGCGGGCGACAGCGGGCTGGTCGCCCACGGCAGCCGCGTGCCCGGCGGGCAGCCGCGGAGCGCGTCGAGCGCGGCGTGGCGCGCGGTGCGCCACCGCTGGTACCCGGCGTCCAGGGAGGCGCTTCGCTCGTCTTCGACCCGCCGCGCGGCGAACTCGTCCACGGAGCCACCCCGGCCGGGGTCGCGGGCGAACGGCGCCGGGCCGCCCTTCGCGCTGGCGACCACGAGCTCCTCGGTCTGGGCCAGATGAAGGACCACGTCGCTGACGCTCCAGCCGGCGGCGGCCGACGGCCGGCCCCACTCGTCCGGGCCGAGGGCGGCGAGCACCTCGTCCAGCCGGTCCTGTTCGGCCTCAAGATCGTCGAATACCCCAGTGCCGCGGTCAGGCGCGGTCATCGCCAGTCCTTCCTCCGCCGGTCGGCGTGAGCCGGCGGGGTACCGTCGTCCATTATGACAGTTGTCATAGTCAAGGCTCGCAGGAGGACCGGTGCCCGTCTCCGGAGATGACCGGCCGCCGCTGCCGGCCCGCGAGCGGATGCTGCGGGCCGCGGTCCGGTTGATCAGCACGCAGGGCGTTACCCGCACCGGACTGCGGGAGATCGTCGCGGCCTCCAACGCGCCGCGCGGGTCGCTACAGCACTACTTCCCCGGAGGCAAGGACCAGCTGGTAACCGAGGCGATCACGATCGCCGGCGAGGTGGCCGCGCGGCGTGTGCTCCGGCTGGCCGACCACCTTCCCAGCCGGACGCCCGGGGCGCTGTTCGCGGCGATGGCGGGCGCCTGGTGCGACATCTACGCAAGGCGCGGGTTCGCCGAGGGCTGCCCGATCGCTGCCACCGCCGCCGACTCCGCGGCGACGAGCCCGGTGCTGCGTGAAGCCGCCCGGCGTGCCATGGACCGGTGGCAGGGATCAGTGGCCGGCGCCCTCGTCGGCGTTGGCGTGCCCGAGCACCGCGCCGGGCCGCTCGCGCTGCTCATGCTCAGCGCGCTGGAGGGCGCGCTCATCATGGCCCGCAGCCGCCAGGACATCGAGCCCCTCAATGCCGTCGTGGCCGAGCTCGCCCCTGGGCTCGACGCAGCCGCGGCTCAGGCACGGGATGGAGCAGGCTGACCTGGGGGACGACTTCGACTTCCGCGACCGGCACGTGCGGCTCGGGCTGACGTTCGGCGGCGCGGGCGTCATCCGGGGCGACCTGACCCCCGAGTGG
>JAWWPV010000656.1:0-4784 GCA_033854775.1 Trebonia sp. | reverse complement strand
GCCTCGGGCGGGTTCTCGGGTGCCGTTGACGGCTGAGATCGCGGGTCATCCGGGCGGAGGCCCGGGAAGGCCGGCCGGTTCGCCCGTTATGCCCCGGTTTCCCGGCGCTGCGGGCCGGCTGTTCATGATCGCGGGTCATCAGGGGCGGATATCGCCACTTTTGACCCGCAGTAATCTAGCAGGCGCGTTGTGACCGGTGTTTTGTTCGGTTTTATGACGGCGAGACGGCAGTCTGCCGGGTATTTCCCTGCGATGACCCGCGGTCACGGCCCCGGACGGCCGGCGGCCCGGAGGGGACCGGCCCGGCTACGGGCAGGCAGCGGCGCCCCTGTCAGATCCGGAACGGAGACGGCGGCGAATGCCGGCTTACTTCCATACAGGTCCCTAGCCGGCGGCCCGTGCGTCATGGTGAAGTAGGAACAGGCTCTCGCGGAAGGCGCCAGGTGATGAGTGTTGCCGGGATAGACCTGTCGGCCAACGAGTTCTGGGGCTTGCCGCTCTCCGACCGCGCGGCCTCCTTCGCCCTGCTGCGAGCCCAGCCGCGGCCACAGTTCTTCGCCGAGCCCGAGGTGACGTTCGCCGAGAGGGGCGCGGGGTACTACGCCCTAGTGCGGCACGCCGACATCGTCGAGGCGAGCAAGCACCCGGAGGTGTTTTGCTCAAAGCGGGGCGCGACCGGCATCGCGGACCTGCCCGTCGAGTTCAACGAGTACTTCGGCTCGATGATCAACATGGACGACCCGAGGCACGCCCGGCTGCGCCGGATCGTGTCCCGCGCGTTCACCCCGCGGATGATCGCCAGGTTCGAGGATGACGTGCGCAGGGCGGCGGCCGTGATCGTCGATGACCTGCTGGCCACCGGGCCAGGTGATTTCGTGTCGCGGGTCGCGGCCAGGCTGCCGCTGAAGATCATCTGCGACATGATGGGCATCCCCGATGACCAGTACGAGATGGCCCTGGCCAACAGCAACGTCATCTTGTCCGGGTTCGATCCCGAGTTCCTCAGCGAGGATCCTGACCAGGTGGCCGCCCAGTTGCTCGGAGCGGGGCAAGCGCTCGCCGACCTGGTCACCAGCCTGGCCGCTACCCGCGCCAAGGCGCCCGCCGAGGACCTGGTCTCGGCCCTGGCGACGGCGAACATCGACGGGGAGCAGCTGACCAGCAGCGAGCTCGCCTCGTTCTTCATCCTGCTGGTGGTGGCAGGCAACGAGACAACCCGCACCGCGCTGTCGCACGCGCTGATGCTGCTGACCGAGTTCCCTGAGCAGCGCGCGCTGCTGCTTGCCGACATTGAGGGCAGGATCGAGGGAGCGGTCGAAGAGATCGTGCGCTACGCCTCGCCGGTCTTGTTCATGCGGCGCACCCTCACCCAGGACTACACGATGAACGGCCAGGACTACCGCGCGGGCGACAAGGCAGTGCTCTACTACTACTCGGCGAACCGCGACGAGGCCGTGTTCAGCAACCCCGAGCGGTTCGACATCACTCGCTCGCCGAACCCGCACGTCGGCTTCGGAGCGCCGGGACCGCACTTCTGCCTGGGAGCCCACCTCGCCCGCCGCGAGCTCACCGTCATGCTCCGCGAACTGCTCACCCGCGTCCCCGACATCGCTGCCGGCGAACCGGACCGCCTCCTGTCCAGCTTCGTCAACGGCATCAAGCGCCTCCCCTGCCAGTTCTCTCGCTTACCCACAGACCCTCCTCGACACCAGCCCGCCCCGCGGCCGGCTAGCCTCGGCCAGGCGCGCACCAAGGAGGCGGGATGGGACTTGGCCCGGTCGGCTTTGACCTGGACATGACGCTGATCGACTCGCGGCCGGCCATCATGGCCGCGTTCGAGGCGATGTCCAGGGACATGTCCGCGAGCATCGACCTCGACGCGGTGGACGGCCGGCTCGGGGTCAAGCTCGAGGACGAGCTTGCCTACTGGTTCCCCCCGGAAGGCATCGCCGAGGCGGCCGGCTGCTACCGGCGGCATTACGTGCGGCTGGCGGCGGAGAAGACGACGGCGCTGCCCGGCGCGCGCGAGGCGCTCGCGGCGGTCCGGGCGGCGGGCGAGCGCGCGGTGATCATCACGGCCAAGCACCCGGTCTCGGTGGGGCCGAGCCTGCGCGCCGCGGGGCTGACCGCGGACGAGCTGTTCACGCACGTGCACGGCCAGGAGAAGGCCGAGGTGCTGCGCAGCCTCAAGGCTGCGGCCTACGTCGGCGACACACCGCCGGACATCACCGCCGGAGTGTCGGCGGGCGTGCACGCGGTCGGCGTCGCGACCGGCTCGTTCACCGCGGCGCAGCTGCGCCACGCGGGCGCCGAGCTGGTCCTCGACACGCTGGAGGCGTTCCCCGCCTGGTACCAGGGGCTAGGCGGCTAGCGCCGCCCCACAACGGCCTTCGGCTTCGGCAAGGGAGAGCAGTTCAGCCAGACCCGGTGGCGTTTCTCCAGTGCTTCAGCGTGCGATCACGGCAATGTCCTCACATCGTCACTCAGAATGTTCTATGTCCTCCGGCCGGTTCGCCTTGCGGGCCGTCTGGCCGAGGTACGGTAGAGCAGGCGCGGTAGTGCCGGATAGGCGCTGGCCGCAGACTCGTTGCTCTAGACCCTGGTGGCGTGAGCCCCGAGCGGTTAGCTCGGAAGACGCCCAGGAGGACAGCGCGACGATGAGAACAGCAGCCGACTTTCCTGCCCTGCCGTCCGACCGCGCCATAACTGCCCACGGGCCGCCCGTTGCCGTCGATCCCTCGGCGGCTGGCTATCGTGCACTAGCGCTACAGGTACGGGGGATGGGCCTGCTCGACCGCAGGCCGGGTTACTACTGGGCGAAGATCACCGTTACGATCTTCGCCTTCTTCGCCGGGTGGACCCTGTTCGTCATTGTCGGCAACTCGTGGGCGGCCCTCGCCGTCTCCCCGTTGCTGGGGGTGATGTTCACCCAGCTGGGCTTCATCGGCCATGATGCGGGGCACAACCAGGTTTTCCGCACGCGCAGGCGCAATCGGCTGCTCGGCTTCATCGTGGGGAACGTGCTCATCGGGCTGAGCTTCGGCTGGTGGGTCCCCAAGCACAACGCTCACCATGCGCATCCCAACGAGATCGGCCGTGACCCCGATATCGGTGAAGGATCCGTCCCGCCCTCATCTGATGTGCCAGGTGAAGGGCCCGGCCCGGTCGCATCGTGGCTGGCACGCTGGCAGGCGCCGCTCTTCTTCCCCCTCATGCTGCTGCGAAGCAGCGGCATGCACGTACTCGGGATCCAGCGGCTCGCGCGGCAGCGAGACCGTGCCTCGGCGGTAGAAGCCTCTCTTCTTTTGCTGCATGCCGCGCTCTACCTGACGGTGGTGCTGTGGGTGCTCTCCCCGCTTAAGGCACTCGCCTTCATCGCCGTGCAGCAGGGGGTCTTCTCGGTGTACCTGGGCCTCAGTTTCGCGCCCAACCACAAGGGGATGCCGGTCATCGAGTCTGCGACCACGGCCGGGTTCGCCCGCCGCCAGGTGGTCACGGCCCGCAATATCAGCGGCGGCTGGCTCACCACCTTCATGCTCGGCGGCCTCAACTACCAGATCGAGCACCACCTGTTCCCATCGATGCCCCGGCCCAACCTGCGACGAGTCCAGGGCCTGGTCAGGGACTTCTGCACCGACACCGACCTGGGCTACAGCGAAGAAAGCTTCGTCGAGTCATTCCGCCAGATCGTCCATTGCTTCAGCGTCGCCGGGAGAGCAACCAGCCGCCGGTCCTGACTGACGATCAGCCGACCGCTCCCTCCATCTGAAGCTCGATCAGCCGGTTCAGCTCGAGCGCGTATTCCATCGGCAGTTCGCGCGCGATGGGCTCGACGAAGCCGCGGACGATGGTGGCCGCCGCCTCGTCCTCCGTCAGGCCGCGGCTCATGAGGTAGAACAGCTGGTCCTCGGAGATCTTGGAGACGCTGGCCTCGTGGCCCATCTCCACGTCATCCTCGCGGATGTCCACGTAGGGATAGGTGTCGGACCGGCTGACCGCGTCCACCAGCAGTGCGTCGCACTTGACGGTGGACTTGGAGTGTGCCGCGCCCTCCTGCACCTGGACCAGGCCCCGGTAGGACGTGCGGCCGCCGGCTCTGGCCACGGACTTGGAGATGATCTGGGAGGAGGTATTCGGCGCGCAGTGCACCATCTTGGCGCCGGCGTCCTGGTGCTGGCCCGCGCCGGCGAACGCGACGGACAGGGTCTCTCCCCTGGCGTGCTCGCCCATCAGGTAGACGGCCGGGTACTTCATGGTGACCTTGGAGCCGATGTTCCCGTCGATCCACTCCATGCTGGCCCCGGCCTGCACCACGGCCCGCTTGGTGACCAGGTTGTAGACGTTGTTCGACCAGTTCTGGATCGTGGTGTAACGGCAGTGGGCGCCTTTCTTCACGATGATCTCGACGACCGCGGAGTGCAGCGAGTCGGAGGAGTAGACCGGCGCGGTGCAGCCCTCGACGTAGTGGACGCTGGCACCCTCGTCGACGATGATCAGGGTCCGCTCGAACTGGCCCATGTTCTCGGTATTAATCCGGAAGTAGGCCTGCAGCGGGATGTCCACCCGCACGCCCTTCGGCACGTAAATGAAGCTGCCGCCGGACCAGACCGCAGTGTTCAGCGCGGCGAACTTGTTGTCGCCCACCGGGATGACCGTGGCGAAGTACTCACGGAAAAGGTCCGGGTGCTCCTTGAGCGCGGTGTCGGTGTCCAGGAAGATGACACCCTTCTCCTCCAGGTCCTCACGGATCTTGTGGTACACGACTTCGCTTTCGTACTGCGCGG
>JAWWPV010000655.1:0-8857 GCA_033854775.1 Trebonia sp. | reverse complement strand
GCGCGGCCTGTTCCACGTGCGCGACCAGCTGCCGGTGCGCGGACAGCGCCGCGTCGCGCGCCCGCGGCTCCGCGTCCGCCGGGACGCCTGCGGCCAGCCCCCTGATGCCGCCGATCAGCGAGGCCGCGACGGGCGACGGCACCGAGTCAAGCGACCCGATCGCCGCGTCGATCACCGTCGGCCAGTCGGCCAGGTGCGCGGCGCGCGCCGCGCGCCGCTCCGCTGCCGGCGCGTAGTCCTTGTCGTAACAGGCGAGGTCAAGCTCGCCGAGATGGTACATAGGGTTACGCCGGTGCAGCTCCAGGTCGGCGTAGACAACCCGCTGGAGGTCCTCGAACGCCCGCAGGTGCGCCTCGTCGTGCGCATCGTCAACCGCGGGACGGCCCTCCCGTGCCGCCGCGAGCCGCGCCAGCCCGGCCGCCACGCCGTCCGGCGACAGGTCCTGCGGCACGCCGTCGTACTCGTGCCGCCCGCCGTACTCCCGCGCCTCCGCGACGTTGAGATCGCAGACCGCCCGCACCCGAGGCTCCAGCTCATCCATGCGACCAAACGCTACCGTGTCCCCGGTCCCGTCCGCCCCCGCTTCCCGTCCCCGGCGCCTGATCATGCTCATCCCGAACGGATGCGGCCTCCTCTGCCCGCGCCACCCGTGCGATCCACCAGCCGGGTCAACTGCCGTGCGCGCCCGGCCGCCCTGGATAACAGCAAGAGGCGCGGAGCGCTCGCCACGACGCTCAGCGTGCTGTTGGATGGTGAGGACAACTGAGCACGGATGGAGTAGCGCATATGACGGAGATCCCTGAGTTCACGACGCGGCCGGAGCTCGCCGGGACCTTCGGGATGGTGGCGTCGACCCACTGGCTGGCCTCGGCGGCGGGCATGGCCGTGCTCGAGAAGGGCGGCAACGCGTTCGACGCCGCGGTCGCCGCCGGGTTCACCCTCCAGGTCGTCGAGCCCCACCTCAACGGCCCGGGCGGCGAGGTGCCGGTGATCGGCCACGACGCGCGGCGCGGCGAGACGTTCGTGGTCTGCGGGCAGGGGACCGCCCCGGCGGCCGCGACCGTCGGGGCCTACGCGGACCTCGGCCTTGACCTGGTCCCCGGCAGCGGCCTGCTCGCCGCCACCGTGCCCGGCGCGTTCGGCGGCTGGCTCCTCCTGCTGCGCGAGTACGGCACCCTCAGGCTCCGCGACGTCCTCGGCTACGCGATCGGCTACGCGCAGGCCGGGTACCCGCTCGCGCCCGCGGCCAGCTGGTCGATCGCCAGCGTCGCGGACCTGTTCCGCGAGCACTGGCAGTCCTCCGCCGAGGTATACCTGCCCGACGGCGGCGTGCCCGCGCCTGGCTCCCTGTTCGCGAACCGGGCCCTCGCCGCCACCTACCAGCGCGTCCTCGCCGAGGCCGAAGCGGTCAGCGACGACCGTGACGCCCAGCTCGAGGCCGCACGGCGGGCCTGGTACGACGGCTTCGTCGCCGAGGAGATCGCCAGGTTCGCCGCCAGCGCTGTGATGGACGTGACCGGGGAGCGTCACCGTGGCCTGCTCACCGGCCACGACCTGGCTACCTGGCACGCCCGCCTGGAGGCTCCAAGCACCTACGACTACGCCGGGCTCACCGTGTGCAAGACCGCCCCCTGGGGCCAGGGACCGGTCTTCCTCCAGCAGCTCGCACTGCTCAGCGGCTACGACCTGGCGGCCATGGAGCCGGGCAGCGCCGAGTACATCCACCTCATCACCGAAGCGGGCAAGCTCGCCTTCGCCGACCGGGAGGCCTGGTACGGCGACCCCGCGTTCACTGACGTACCCCTCGACGACCTGCTGTCCGCCGCCTACAACGACGAGCGGCGCAAGCTCATCGGCGAGACCGCGAGCATGGAGCTGCGGCCGGGCCGCCCCGCGGGACGGGAACCTGAGCTGCCAGGCTTCGCCACGCACTCGTTCGGGATGACCGACTTTGATTCCCAGGACCACCGCCGGCGGGGGAGCGGCGACCCGGGCATCGACCCCGCTACCGGCGAGCCCCTGGGAAGGGCCCCGCACGCGCAGGCACGGCGCGGCGACACCTGCCACCTCGACGTCGCCGACCGGTGGGGGAACGTGGTCACCGCGACGCCGAGCGGCGGCTGGCTCCAGTCCTCGCCGGTCATCCCGTCGCTCGGCTTCTGCCTGGGGACCAGGGGGCAGATGTTCACGCTCACCCCGGGGCTGCCCGCGACGATCGCGCCTGGCAAGCGGCCGCGCACCACGCTGACGCCGACCCTGGCGCTGCGCGACGGCGAGCCGTACCTGGCGTTCGGCACCCCGGGCGGCGACCAGCAAGACCAGTGGACGCTGGCGTTCTTCCTGAACCACGTGAACTTCGGGATGAACCTGCAGCAGGCAATCGACTTCCCGGCGTTCCACTCCGCCCACGTGCCGTCCTCGTTCTACCCGCGCCTCGCCTACCCTGGCCGGCTCGACGTGGAGTCAAGGGCCGGCGACGACGTGGTCGAAGAGCTGCGCCGCCGCGGCCACGAGGTGCACGTCCAGCCGCCGTGGTCGCTCGGCCGGATCAGCGCGGTCGCCCGCCGCGGCGGCCTGCTCTATGCCGCCGCCAACCCCCGCGGCATGCAAGGCTACGCGGCCGGCCGGTAACCACGGCCGGCCGGTAAACACGGCCGCCCAGTACCGCACGGCTCGTCCATGACACTTGTCATGGGCGAAGGCGGAGCGGCTGCACTACCGGGGACCGCCGCCGGGTGGTGCTATTGCGGTACTACGCGAACTTTGCCATGAGCAAGCCCACTGAGCCCCCCTGTTAGGGAGCAGCTAAATGAGCCACAGCGGAACGGGACCGGTCGTCTCGTTCGATAACGTCAGCAAGCATTACGGCAGCCTGAAGGCGGTCGACGGGCTGAGCCTCGAGCTCCGCCGCGGCGAGACCGTCGCCCTCCTCGGCCCGAACGGCGCGGGCAAGTCGACCTCACTCGACATGCTCCTCGCGCTGCGCAAGCCCACCGCGGGGACGATCCGGATGTTCGGCCACGACCCGTACCACGCGGTCAAGACCGGCCAGGTCGGCGCCATGCTCCAGTCGGGCGGGCTGATGCCCGAGGTGACCGTCCGCGAGCTGGTCACGCTGGTCGCCGGCCTGCACCCGAGGCCGGTGCCGGTTAACACGACGCTCCGCGCGGCCGGCATCGAGTCCGTCGCCGACCAGCGCGTGGACCGGCTGTCCGGCGGCCAGACGCAGCGCGTGCGGTTCGCGCTCGCGATCGCCGGCGAGTGCGACCTGATCGTGCTCGACGAGCCGACGGCCGCGATGGACGTGGAGACCAGGCAGCGGTTCTGGGCGACCATGAAGGAAGAGGTCGCGGAGGGCAAGACGCTGCTCTTCGCCACGCACTACCTGGAGGAGGCCGACCAGGCCGCCGACCGGATCCTGGTGATCAACCGCGGACGCCTGCTCGCCGACGGCTCGCCCGAGGACATCAAGAAGCGGGCGGGCAACAAGCGGATGTCGTTCCGGCTCGTCAACGCCAATGAGCCGTTCCTGCTCGGCCTGCCCGGCGTGGTCAGCCTGGAGACCAGGCACGACCTGGTGCACATCCAGACCAGCGACTCCGACGCCACGCTGTACGGGCTGCTCGACGCCGGCCACCGGCCGAGCGAGATCGAGGTCGGCGGGCTCGGCCTTGAGCAGGCATTCCTCGCCATCACCGCCGAAGATGACCGGGCCGGCGACACCCCCGAGCCGACGGCCGTCGGCTAAGCGCACGTCCGAAGTAACGGGAGACGAAAGACAATGCGCGGCATATTGCTGCTGACGCAGGCCGAGATCAACCGGCTGCGCCGCAACAGAAGGTACCTGCTTTTCACTGTGGGCCTGCCGGTGGTCCTTTACCTGATCTTCTCCAAGGCGGGGAAGACCGTTTACGGCATCAATTTCGCGGCCTACTACATGGTGGCGATGGCGACGTTCGGCGCGTTCGCCGGCACGCTCAACGGCAACGCCATCAGGATCTCCGAGGAGCGCAAGGTCGGCTGGATCAGGCAGCTGCGGCTCACGCCGCTGCCCGCCAGCGCCTACGTGATCGCCAAGATCCTCACCTCGATGGTGACCACGATCCCGTCGATCGTCATCGTGATGCTGCTCGGCCGGTTTGAAGGAGGCGTGCACCTGCCCCTCTGGCAGTGGTTCGTGATCGCGGTCGTCATCTGGCTCGGCTCGACGATCTTCGCCGCGCTCGCGGTCGCGATCGGCTACCGCTACCCGCCGGACCAGGCACAGCCGATCACGCTGATGTTCTACCTGGTGTTCAGCGTCCTCGGCGGGATCTGGTTCCCGTTCACCGGCGTCCTTGGGAACATCAGCAAGGGCACGCCCACCTTCGAGGCGATCAATATCTCCACCGACCTGATCGGCAACAAGTCGGTGCCGGCCTACCTGGCCGTCGGGCTGGTGGTCTGGCTGGGCATCTTCGCCGGGCTCGCCGTCCTCTCGGTGCGCTCCATGGCGGAAACGGTCTGATCGGCGGCACGGCGGTGCCATCCGCGCACGGGGGCCGTGGCTGGCACCGCCAGGGGTAGCAGGGGTAAGAAGGTACAGATGTACAGGACAGACGCCGGCGGGAAGCTTCCCCACGTTGGACTCGTTGCCGGGTACCCCAGCAGGGCCGCGCGAATAGCCGGGGTCGCGTTCACCGGGGTGTGGCTGCTCTACCTCATCGGGCCGGTGGTGGACCTCTTCACTCACCACTACGGCCCGGTGCACGTCGGGGTAGGCCTGGCGATCATCACGGTGTTCGCTGTCCTCTACCTGATCCTGGTGCCCAACTGGCCCGCGCCCCGCCGGTACACGCTGCCCGGCCTCGCGGTGCTTGCCCTGCTGGCCACGGCCGCGTGCGTGATCTACGGGGGCACCGGCGCGGTCACGCTGTGGATCTTCATGTCGTCCGCCTCCGGGCTGCTGGTGGAGAACCGCCGCTGGACGGCGCGGGCCCTCGCTGGGTGTATCGCCTGCTACGTGATCTTCAGCGCGACGGGTCACGTCGACAGCACGGACTTCCTCAGCAACCTGTTGCCCGTGGTGTTCGTCGGATTCGCCATGATGGGCATGCGCAGGCAGTTCAAGCTGACGGCCGAGCTGACGAGGGCGCGCGAGGAGGTGGCGCAACTCGCGGCCAGCGAGGAGCGGCTCCGTCTCGCCCGTGACATGCACGACCTGACCGGCCAGTCGCTGTCGATGATCACGCTCAAGTCGGAGCTCGCCGCGCGGCTGCTCGGCCGGCTCCCAGAAGGCGGCGACCGGGACCGCGCCCGGGACGAGGCCGAGCAGGTCGCGGCCGTCAGCAGGCAGACGCTGCGCGACATCCGCGAGGCGATCAGCGGCTACCGCCGGCCGACCCTCGCCGTTGAGGTCATCACCGCTCGCACCGCCCTGGCGAGCGCGGGCATCGCCGCCCGCGACGAGGCGGACCTCACGATGCTGTCCGGGACGTTCGACCCGGACGTGGAGGCGGCCCTGGCCTGGTGCCTGCGTGAGGCGGTCACGAACGTCGTCCGCCACTCGGGCGCAAAGAACTGCTACATCAGCCTCACCCGCCGCGCCGGCACCATGTCGCTGACGGTCCGCGACGACGGCCGGGGCCACGTCCCGCCTGCCGGCCGAGATCAGGGCCGCCCGTGCGCGGGCACCGGGCTGCACGGCCTGTCCGAGCGGCTGAGCGCCGTCGGCGGCAGGCTGGAACTGAGCCCGGACCTGCACCCGGGCTTCTGCCTGAGCGCGACCGTCCCAACGGCCCCCCTCGCCCCGGCTAGCCCAGCCCAGGCAGCCGGGGAGGTGACATCATCGAGCGTGTGATCAGGGTGCTGCTCGCCGAGGACCAGGCGATGATCCGCGAGGCGCTCGCCGCGCTCCTGTCATTCGAGGATGACATCGAGGTCGTAGCCCAGGTGGGACGAGGCGACGAGGTGACCGCGGCCGCGAAGGACGCGAAGCCCGATGTCGCGCTGCTCGACATCGAGATGCCGGGCGCGGACGGCCTCACCGCCGCCGCGGCGCTGCGCCAGGCCTGCCCGGACATCAAGGTGATCATCCTCACGACGTTCGGCCGCCCCGGCTACCTGCGCCGGGCCATGGAATCCGGCGCATCCGGATTTATCGTGAAGGATTCCCCGGCGGACAAGCTCGCGAGGACCATCCGCGACGTCCTGGCCGGCCAGCGCGTCATCGACCCCGACCTGGCCGCCGCCGCCCTGGCGGCAGGCCCCAGCCCGCTCACCCCCCGCGAGACGGACGTTCTGGCCGCGGCGGCACGGGAAGAGGGCGCGACCCTCGCCCAGCTCGCCGCCGCCCTCTACCTGTCGGAAGGCACGGTCCGCAACTACCTGTCGTCCTGCATCCAGAAGTCCGGCGCCCGCAACCGCGCCGAGGCCATCCGGATCGCCCAGGCCCACGGCTGGCTGTGACACGCCCCGCTCGGTTATTCGCTGCCAAGCCATAAACCGCCCAGCCATAAGATGAACCGCGTGGCAACCCCCGGTTATCTCCGCTTTCCTCACCTTCACGATGACCTGCTCGCTTTCGTCGCGGAAGACGACGTCTGGCTCGCCCCCGCGGACGGTGGCCGCGCCTGGCGGCTGACCTCCGACGGCGGCCAGGCCAGCCATCCGAGGTTCTCGCCGGACGGCGCCGCCATCGCCTGGACGAGCTGGCGCGACGGCGGCATCCCCGAGGTCTACACGGCTGGCATCACGGGCGACACCGACGGCGGCACCGCGGCCAGGCGCACCTACTGGGGCGACACGCGCACCCGCGTCACCGGCTGGACCTCCCGCGGCGAGGTCCTGGCGATCACCGCCGCCGGCCAGCCGACCGCCCAGCGCACGATGGCCTACGCGGTGCCGCTCGGCGCACCGCCGCGCCTCCTGCCGTTCGGGCAGGTCAACGACCTCGCGCTGACCACGACCGCGACCGTCCTGCTGACCGCGCAGCGCGGCGACCCGTCGTACTGGAAGCGCTACCGTGGCGGCACCGCCGGCCGGCTCTGGGTCGCGAGCGGGGAAGACCCGCTGTTCACCCGGGTGCTCAGCAACCTCAACGGCCAGCTCGCCGCCCCCATGATCGTCGATGACCGCATCGTCTTCCTGTCCGACCACGAGGGCACTGGCAACCTCTACTCGGCCACCCTCGACGGCGGCGACCTGCGCAGGCACACCGACCACGACGGCTTCTACGCGCGCAACCCCGCGACCGACGGCAGCAGCATCGTCTACCACGTGGCCGGCGACATCTGGCGCCTCGACAGCCTGGCCGCCGACGCGCAGCCGCGCAAGCTGGACATCCAGCTCAGCGCGCCGCCCGCCGCCCGCGCGGCCCGGGTGATCACCGCCGACGACCACCTCGGCGAGCTCGACTGCGACGAGACCGGCCAGGCCAGCGTGGTCGAGGTGCGCGGCACGGTGCACTGGCTGACGCACGCCGACGGCCCGGCCCGCGCGCTGTCGGTGAACCCGGTCGCCCGCGCCCGGCTGCCCCGCATCCTGGGCACGACCGGCAAGGTCGCGTGGATCACCGACGCGGGGGCCAGTGGTAGCGGGGGCCGGGACGCCATACAAATCGCGGAGATCGAACCGGAGTCAGCCGCCACCGCTGCGACACTCACTTCTGTTGACCTCGGCAACGTGACGCGGCTCGCCGCATCGCCGGACGGCGAGAAGCTCGCCGCCGCGTCGCACGACGGCAGGCTGCTGCTCGTCGACGTCGAGTCGGGCGCGGTCACCGAGCTGGCGGCGAACGACGACGGCGACATCGAGGACGTTTCCTGGTCGCCGGACTCGGCGTGGCTCGCCTGGGCGCAGCCCGGCCCGCAGCCGCTCGCCAGGATCCGGCTCGCGCGGGTCGAGGACGGGTTCACGGTCGACGTGACGGACGGCCGTTTCGTCGACAGCGACCCGGTGTTCACCGTCGACGGGCTGTACCTGGCGTTCCTGTCCCTCCGCACCTTCGACCCGATTTACGACGCGCACTCGTTCGACCTGTCGTTCCCGTTCGGCGCCCGCCCGTACCTGGTGCCGCTCGCCGCCCACACGCTGTCGCCGTTCGGCCCGCTCCCCGGCGGCCGCCCGGTCGGCGCCGGGGAGAACTCGAAGGATTCTTCCGAACGAGTGCGGCTGACTGTCGACACCGACGGCATCTCCTCCCGCGTGGTCGTGGTGCCGGTGGACGCGGCGCGGTACTACAGCCTCGCCGCGGCCAAGGGGGGCCTGCTCTGGCTCCGTTCCCCCCTGTCCGGCGTGCTCGGCGAGGGCATCGCGGACCCGGAGGACGCGCACCCAAGGCCCGCGCTTGAGCGGTTCGACCTGCGCAAGCGCGAGGCGAGCGTGCTCGCGGGCGAGGTGAGCTGGTTCGTGGTCAGCGGCGACGGCACCCGGCTGGTGCTCGGGGACCGCGGCGACGTGCGCGTCGTTCCCTCCGACCGCAAGGCCGACAACGGCTCGTCCGACGAGGTGGTCAACGTGGACCTGACCCGCGCGCGGTTCCAGGCCGACCCCGCGGCGCTGTGGCGGCACGCGTACGCGGAGTTCGGCCGGCTGCTGCGCCGCGACTTCTGGACGCCGACCATGTCGGACGTGGACTGGGACGGCGTCCTTGACGAGTACCGCTTCCTGCTCGACCGGGTCAGGACCTCGGCCGAGTTCGGCGACCTGCTCTGGGAGGTGGCCGGCGAGCTCGGCACGTCGCACGCCTACGTGATGCCGTCCGGCACGTTCTCGGCCAAGTCGGCGCTGCGCGGCCAGCCCGCCGCGCTGCTCGGCGCCGACGTGGCCCGGGCCACGGACGGGCGCTGGCTCGTGGAGCGGGTGCTGCCCGGCGAGT
>JAWWPV010000654.1:0-6517 GCA_033854775.1 Trebonia sp. | reverse complement strand
CCGTGGAAAAGGGCGAGAAGGTGGTAAGCCGGATCCGGGAGGCCGACGGCACCGCCGAGTTCCTCCGCCTTGACGTAACCGACGAGGACAGCGTGCGTTTGGTCATCGAGGAGACGGTGCGCCGCTTCGGCGGGCTCACCACGCTGGTCAACAACGCCGCGCCGACCGAGGTGGTGGCGACCACGGTCAAGCACCTGGCCGACTACAGCACCGAGGAGTGGAACCGCATCCTCACCGGCACGCTCACCGGCAACGTGTTCTGGGCGTCCAAGTACGCCTGGCCGCACCTCGCCGCCGCCGGCGGCGCGTCGATCGTCAGCATCTCCTCGGGCCAGGCCATCGCGGGCTTCAAGGGGTTCGGCGCCTACGGCGCCGCGAAGGCCGGCGTCTCCTCGCTCACCAGGACGCTCGCCGTCGAGGGCGCCGCGGTCGGCATCAGGGCGAACACGGTCCTGGTGGGCCGGGTGGTATCGGGGCGCGGCGACTCCGGCCACCACACGGGGGGCGGCAGGCTGACCCGGATCGGCAACCCGATGGACATCGCCTACGCCGTCGGCTACCTGGCCTCCGACCAGGCCGCGTTCGTCACCGGGGCGGAACTGGTCGCCGACGGCGGCTTCTCGATCAACGGCGACGCTGTCTCCGACGCCGAGGCGGCGGCGAAGGCAGCGGCCGCGGCCGACTGACGCCAAGCCACCCCAGCACTCGCCTTTACGTACACATAGTGTCAGAATGATGCTTGTGACTTCATCTCATGCGCCCGCCACGGCAGCGACGGCCGCTCCCCCGATAAGTCCGGCCATGCTCGGCGCGTACGTGCTGCCCGGCCGGGTGGCCGACCCTCGGCCCGCCCTCGACCAGGCGCGGGCGGCCGAGCGGCTCGGCCTCGGCACGGTCTGGCTGAGCGAACGCTGGGGCACCAAGGACTTCGCCGTCCTCGCGGGCGCACTTGGCCAGGTGACAAGCCAGGCGAAGATCGCCGCGGGGATCACGCACTTCGGCGTGCGGCACCCGGCCGTGCTCGCGTCCATGGCGATGACCATGCAGGGCCTCACCGGCGGCCGCCTCGTGCTCGGCTTCGGGCGGTCGGTCGCCGCCATGTGGAAGGCGGTTGGCCTGCCGCCCGCCACCAACCAGGTCCTCATCGACTCAGCCGCCATCCTGCGCCGCCTCTGCAACGGTGACAAGGTGTCATATGACGGTCCTGCGGGGCGATTCCCCGCGATGCGCCTCTCCGACCTGCCTGATGCTCCCCCGCCGCCGCTCGTGCTCGCCGCCATCGGCCCGAAGACCCTCGCCCTGGCCGGCGCGCACTTCGACGGCGTGCTGCTGCACCCGTTCCTGACCCCGGACGCGGTCGCCCGCTCCGTCGCCGCGGTCCGGGCTTCGGCCGCGGACGCGGGCCGGGACCCGGCGTCGGTGCGCGTCTACGCCACGGTGGTCACCGCGTCCGGGCTGCCGCCAGCGGAAGAAGCCGCGGTGGTCGGCGGCCGCGCGGTGACGTACTTCCAGATCCCCGGCTTCGGTGAGCAACTCGCCGAAGCCAACGGCTGGGACACCGCCCCGCTGGCCCGCCTGCGCGCGCACCCGCAGGTGAGCGGGGTCAAGGGGGCTGCGGACTTCGTGCGCACCCGCGACCAGCTCACCGACGCGGCCACGGTGCTGCCCGCGGAATGGCTGGCCACCTCCGCCGCGGTCGGCGCCCCCGATGAGTGCGTCGCCCGCTTTGGCGAGTACTTCGCGGCCGGCGCGGATGAGCTCGTGCTGCACGGCAGCACCCCTGACCAGCTCCCGGCGGTAATCGCCGCCCTCGGCCATGAACCGGAAGGAACCTGATCGGCATGCAGAGCAACGTCGCGGTGGCCGACTCCGAAGATCAGCAGGCCCTGGCCGACGCGGTCACCCAGCTGCTCGAGCGGCACTGGCCCGCAGGCACGGCTCACAAGCAGGTCGGCGATCCCGGATCGGTCAGCGAGCTGGCCCTGTGGCCGCAGCTGGCCGCCCTCGGCCTCGCCGGGCTACCGGTGGCCGAGGCCGCGGGCGGTGCCGGAGGCCGCTGGGCCGATCTCGCCGTCGCGCTTGAGGCGTGCGGCGCTGTCCTCGCCCCCACCCCCGCGGTCGCGGTCGCGGGGGCGATCGGCACGCTCACCGCGGTCGGCGGTGCCGGCGGCCCCGCCGCGGAACTGCTCGCCCAGGTCAGCGCGGGCGATGTGGTGGCGACCGTCGCCTGGACCGGCCGGCCCGGCCTGTGGGGCGCCCGCGGTGCCTTCAATGCCGAGCCCGGCACCGAGCCCGGTACGGAGATCCTGGTCAGCGGCACAGCTGATCTCATCCTCTCTCCCGAGGCCGGCCGCGTGCTCCTCCTCGCGGATGCCCCCGGCGCCCCTGACATGCCGGACACTCTGCGCACCCCGGTCCTGCTCCTGGTGGACACCGCCGCCGAGGGCGTGTCCGTGCGCCGGATCGATGGCCTTGACCTGCTGCGCCCGCTCGGCGCCCTCGCCCTCAGCCGGGCCCGGGCTACCGTCCTGGCAGCCGGTGACGCCGCGACCTCCGCCGTCAGGCACGGGCTCGCGGCCGCGGCGGCGGCGCTGGCAAGCGAGCTTGTCGGCCTCGCGGGGCACTGCCTCGACGGGGCGGTCGGCTACGCCGCGGAGCGCCACCAGTTCGGCCGTCCCATCGGGTCGTTCCAGGCGGTCAAGCACATCTGCGCGGACATGCTCACCGGCGTCGAGCTGGCCCGCGCCGCCGCGCGCCACCTGGCCAGCCTGCTCGACGCGGCGGCGGGCACGGACGCCGAGACGGCGGCGCGGGTGTCCGCGGACGACCTCGACGACGCCGCCGCGCTGACGCTCCTCAAGGCGGTGTCGGTGGCGCAGGAGGTGTCGGCCGGCTACATCCAGGTCCTCGGCGGCATCGGCTTCAGCTGGGAGCACGAGGCGCACCTGTACTACCGGCGGGCGGGCGCGTCCGCGCCGCTGTTCGGCACGGCGACCGCGCACAGGATGCGGCTCGACCCGTCGAACGCGGCGGGCACCCCCGGCGCGGGAATGGCCGCTGCCATCGCCCCGGCCCCGCCGGGCACCCCTGCGGCCGAACTGGCGGCACTCGTGCAGCGCCTGCTCCCCGGGCACAGGCAGAAGTGGGCCGACGACGACTCGTTCACCGCCCGCCTCGACTGGCAGCGCACTCTGCACGCCGTCGGCTGGATAGCCCCGCACTGGCCGGCCGAGTTCGGCGGCCGCGGCCTGGACATCGTCGACCAGGTGGCCTGCGACCGGGTACTCGCCCAGTACCGGGCACCGGACCTGGCCGGGGTGCTCGGCGTCAACAACGTCGCGCCCACGCTGATGCGGTACGGCACGCCGGAACAGCAGGCCCATCTCAAGGGCATCCAGGCCGGCACCGAGGTATGGTGCCAGGGCTTCTCCGAGCCAGGCTCGGGCAGCGACCTCGCGTCCCTGCGCACCCGCGCCGTGCTTGACGAGAGCAAAGGCGAGTTCGTGATCAACGGCGAGAAGATCTGGACCTCGGAGGGCATGGAGGCCGACTACTGCATGCTGCTCGTCCGCACCGACCCGGACGCAAGGCCGCACAAGGGCATCTCCGCGCTGCTCGTGCCGATGGACTCCCCCGGCATCACCCGGCGGCCGATTACCCAGATCACCGGCGAGGGCGGGTTCGCCCAGGTGTTCTTCGACGATGTCCGGGTGCCGCGCAGCGCACTGCTCGGCCCGCTGCACGAGGGCTGGACGGTCACCATGACCACCCTGAGCTTCGAGCGCGTCGGCGTGATCATGATGGCGGGCCGCCTCGAGCAGACCATCCTCGATGTCGTGGCCGAGCTCGCCGGGCGGGAACTCGACCCGGGCGTCCGGCTCGAGCTGGCTGACCGGTTCGCGGAGGCACGGCTGCTCGGGCTGCTCGGACAGCGCGCGCTCGGCCGGATCGCCGAGGGCGGGGCGCCCGGCGCCGAGCACTCGGTCATCAAGCACGCGTGGTCCCTGGCGATGCAGTCGGTGGGCGCCAGCCACCTGGCGGCGCTAGGCCTTGACGGCATCAGCGGCACCCCCCTGACACCTGCCCAGGCCGCCTACCTGCGGTCCCGGGCCGCGACCATCGCGGGCGGCACCACCGAGATCATGCGCAACATCCTCGCCGAGCGAGTCCTCGGGATGCCCCGTTGAGCGTTGACCGCCGCGGTGCGCGCATGACCGCACCGGTCCCTGCCCTGCCACCCGCGCCGCCCGCGGCCGTGCACCGGCGCAGCATCATCATGGACTCCTACGCGCTCGACGACGAGCACGTGACCGTCGCCGGGCGGCTCACCGACGTCGAGCCGTGGGCCGATCCCGGCCACGAGGTGATCCACGACATGACGCTGACCGTGACCGTGCGCCTGGCGGATCTCGTGATCACCTCGGCGGAGGCGGGCATGGGGTCGTTCCCGCACACCGAGTGCCCGTTCATCGCGCCCGCGTTCGCCCAGCTCGTGGGGTTGTCCGTGCGCCGCGGGTTCACGAAGGAACTGCGCCAGCGCCTAGGCGGGGTGTCCGGTTGCGCGCACCTGGGCGAGCTGGCCAGGGCGATGGGCCCGGCCGTCGTGCGCACGGCCGCCGCGTCGCGTCACCGGCAGGTCATCGCCGGCGAGCCTGGCGCCGGCCCCGCGCCGCTGCCCCTCGGCACCTGCCACATCTGGGCGCCGGACGGCCCCGGCCCGCGCAAGGTCGAGGCGGGCTGGGTACCGGGCTCGGTCCCCTTCCCCGTGCCGGCTGTCGCCCACTTCAGGAGCTAGATCGAGTTTCCCGAACGAGGGGTGGCATCTCCTCCGCCGCCCGCTCAACGCGGCAGTCGGGCGCAGCCGTAGCGGCGTAGCCGAGCCGCTCATACAGCGCGCGGGCTCGCGGGTTACGTTCTTCAACGCCTAGTTCGGCCCGGTGCAGGCTGCGAGCGAGGATGCGCTGCTCCGCCGCCTGGATGATGATCGTGCCGATCCCGCACCACTGCAGCACCCCGTGAACAGACAGCTGCGTCAGCGTTCCGGCGCCGGGGTGCTTCGCGTAGTCGATCGCGCCGAGGTCAGGTCGCAATGCGCACCGCACCTAGCTGGCCGGGGGTGGCCAGGGTGCCGGCGGGGTCGTACTGCCCGGCCAGGGCGAGCAGTCGCTCGCGTGCGTGGTGGTCGTAGGCGGTCGCGATTCGCTCCGGATCGCTTGTGGGGGCGAAGTTGGCGAACATGGCGCCGGTCGACCACGGTTCGACGGAGGCGAGGGCGGCCTGCGCGGCGGCTGCGACGATGTGCTGGTCGGGGGGGGACCGCGAGCCCGATCGTGTGCAGGGCGTAGGGCGCGTGGCGGTGACTGAACGCGCTTGGGTGGTCGGGGGTCCGGGCCAGGGCGCCACCGAGGCGGCGCAGCTCGACGAGCAGCAGCGGTGACCCGGATTCTGGCCCGGCCGCTTTGATGAGCGCGTCGATGGCTCCGGGCGGCAGCGCGCTGAGCAGCGTCTGCGATTGCTGCACTGGTACCGGGGTGTCCGGCTCGTCGTGGATGCGGCCGATGTCGCTGTAGGCGAGCTCGCCGACGCGGTCGAGGACCGGTGTCGCCGCCGCGCGCATCGGCGAGAGAAGTTCCTCGGCTTGCTCGTGGCCGGCGATGCTGGCGTAGCGGACGGCGACTGTGCGCCGGCCGGCCAGCTCGGGCGGGATGAACGGCTGGGCGGGCAGCTGGGCCAGTGCGATCGAGGTCGTCGACTGCTCGGGCAGGCTGGCTGACCAGCTCGTCAGTAGCTCTGGCCTTCCGAAACGAAGAACCAGGTCAGCGGCAGGTGAGTGCCCGTGAGTGACCCTGGCTGCCCGCCGGACGCCGTGGTGCATGGCACGTGTGTGGCACGCGCCACGGTGAGGTCCGCGTGCTCCAATACGGCTGGCCTGCGGTGCCAGGAGCACCTACCTCCTGTATGAGGCCGCGCAGTATCAGCCCGGGAGAAGCCCGGCGATGTTCTGCAGCGCTTCGAATCTGAAAGTGGTGCGCTAACGGGCTGAATCATCGCTGGTCGATCGACGATCTCGCTGCCAAACGGGCTCTCCGGTGCCAGCGGTAGGTGCGAGTCCGTGTTGGACTATCCCGACGACCTGATTGACGATCAGCTCGAGAGGTGCTTGTTCGGCGGTGGAGATGAGCTGCATGCCGATCCCGCGGAGAAGTCCGAGCACTGACACGGCGACCGCCTCCGGATCGGCGTCGGTCCGGATCGAACCGTCGTCGATGCCGCTGCGGACGTAGCTGGCGAGCAGCCCACGGAACCACGCGTCGCGCTCCGCGAACAACGGGGCGAGCACCGGGTCCGACGCGACAGCTTCGGACCACAGCAAAAGGAAGGCCTGTGGCGCGGGGGCGCGCTCGCGAAAGGTTGTCAGGTAGGTCGATATGAGCAGCATGAGCTGGTCGAGCCCGCAGGAACCGGTGACCGGGAGGTCGAAGAGCTGGGCGTGGTTGACGACTGCGGCGAGGAGCTG
>JAWWPV010000653.1:0-3547 GCA_033854775.1 Trebonia sp. | reverse complement strand
GTCGCCGGGGAGTTTAGCTACGCGGACTACGAGGACGGGGTGGATTCGGTGACGGTGAGCCAGCTGCCGGATGCCGTGGCCTGGCTGGCCACGGGCACTCACGCGGAAGGGGGCCGCTAATGCCGCTCTCCGCGACGGACGACATCATCGGGCCCGCGCGGGCCGCGGGCCGCGGGGTCGGCGCGTTCAACGTAATCGGCATCGAGCACGCGGAGGCGATCGTCGCAGGCGCCGAGGCCGCAGCCGCGCCGGTGGTGCTCCAGATCAGCGAGAACTGCGTCGCCTATCACCGCGGGCTGGCGCCGATCGGCAGCGCGTGCCTGGCCCTCGCGCGTGCCGCGGCGGTGCCGGTGGCGGTGCACCTTGACCACGCCGGTGACGTGGCGCTCGTCGAGGACGCGGCCGAGCTTGGGCTTGGCTCCGTCATGTTCGACGCGTCCCGGCTGTCCTACGCCGACAACGTCCGCGCCACGGCCGACGTCGCCCGCTCCTGCCACCGGCGGGGGATGTGGGTCGAGGCGGAGCTCGGTGAGATCGGCGGCAAGGACGGCGCGCACTCGCCGCTCGCCCGCACCGATCCCCGCGAGGCGGCCCGCTTCGTCGCGGCGACCGGGGTGGACGCGCTTGCCGTCGCGGTCGGCAGCTCGCACGCCATGGCGACCCGCGACGCGGTGCTCGACCTCGGGCTGATCGCCCGGCTGCACGAAGCGGTCAGCGTTCCCCTCGTGCTGCACGGCTCGTCCGGCGTCCCCGACCGGGACCTGGCCGCCGCGGTCCGCGCCGGAATGACCAAGATCAACATCGCGACTCAGCTCAACAAGGTGTTCACCGCCGCCGTCCGGCAGGTGCTGTCCGCCGAGCCGGCGGCGGCCGATCCGAGGAAGTACGGGGCGGCGGGACGCGACGCGATCGCGGTTGAGGTGAACCGGCTGCTGCGCTTGCTGTGGACCGGACATACTTCGCATGAAACGCTTTACGGGGCTGCCGGCGTGCGCGCGACGGCAGCGGATACAGGTGCGCGGGCAGGAGGCGCTGGGTGAGCCGCTATCGCCGGTGGAATGACCTGCTGGAGCTGCTGGCGACGGCGGGTGAGCTCCAGGTGGAGGAGGCGGCGGCCGCGCTGAACGTCTCCGCGGCCACCATCCGCAGGGACTTCGACGAGCTGGCCAGCCAGCAGATGCTCACCAGGATCCGGGGCGGCGCAGTCACCCAGGGGGTCAACTACGACCTGCCGCTGCGCTACAAGTCGGAACGGCATCCGTCGGAGAAGCAGCGCATCGGCGAGCTCGCTGCCAGCATGGTCAGACCCGGTCAGGTGGTCGGCCTCAACGGCGGAACCACGACTACCGAGGTGGCCAGGGCCCTGGCGACCCGCACCGACCCGTCCGCCGGGGCCGCGGTACCTGCCTTCACGGTCGTCACCAACGCGCTGAACATCGCGACCGAGCTTGCGGTCAGGCAGCACATCAAGATCGTGGCCACCGGCGGCGTGGCGCGGCCGCAGTCTTACGAGCTGACCGGGCCGCTGGCCACGAGCGTGCTTGAGCAGGTCTCGCTCGACGTGGCGATCCTCGGCGTGGACGGGATCGACGCCGTCGCCGGGGCGACCGCGCACCACGAGGGAGAGGCGAGCATCAACCGGCTGATGGGCCGCCAGGCCGGCAGGGTGATCATCGTCGCGGACAGTTCCAAGGTGGGACGGCGGGCGTTCGCCAGGATCTGCGGCCCGGCCGAGGTCGACACCCTGGTCACCGATGCAGGCATCGCCGACGACGAGCTGAACGTGCTCAAGGCCGCGGGGATCGACGTTGTCGTCGCCTGACTTCGACCTTGTCGTGATCGGCGACTGCAATCCGGACGTGCTCGTGCTCGGCGAGGACGTGACTCCCGTCTTCGGACAGCAGGAGAAGCTGGTCGGCCGGATGTCCCTGGAGATCGGCGGCTCCGCCTCGATCACCGCGGTCGCCGCTGCCAGGCTCGGCCTGCGCGTCGCGCTCGTCGCGGCCGTCGGCGCGGACGCCGCGGGGACCTTCATGCTTGACGCGCTGGCGAGGGAGGGCGTCGACGTCAGCGCCGTGGCGATCAGGGACGGCCTTGCCACCGGCATGACGGTTGCGCTGTCCCGCGGCGGGGACCGGGCCATCCTGACCGCCCTCGGCGCGATGGACTCGCTGACCGCGGCGGATATACCTGCCGGACTGTTCCGCCGGTCCCGGCACGTGCACGTCAGCTCCTACTTCCTGCTCGCGGACTCGCTCGGGCCCGGGCTTGCCGCCGCCCTGGCGAGTGCGCGCGCGGCCGGCGCGACCACCTCGCTCGACACCAACTGGGACCCGGCGCAGCGATGGCGCGACGAACGCCTGTCGGCCGCGATCGCGCAGGCTGACCTGCTGCTGCCCAACGAGGCCGAGGCGCTGGCGCTGAGCGGCGCGTCCTCCGCTTCGGCCGCGGCGCTTTCGCTGGCGGACCCCGGACCGCAGGTGGTCGTGAAACTCGGCGCGCGCGGAGTCCTCGTCGCGTCCGGATCGGAACTGCACCAGGTCAGCCTGCCGCCGGTGACGCCGGTCGACACCACGGGCGCGGGCGACTGCTTCAACGCCGGCCTGATCGCCGGGCTGCTCCAGGGACTGCCGCTGCCCCGTGCCGCCGCCCTCGGGTGCGCGGCGGGCGCGCTGTCCACCGGCGCGCTCGGCGGTACGGCCGGCGCTCCCGGCCTGGAAAAGGCGACGGACCTCGCCGCGCACGCCGCGATCTCGTCACCCGTCCACACTTTCCCGCTCAGGGCTTAGGACCCGGCGATCCTGTCCCCGGCTCGCCCGCAGCCGGCGGGGACGGAAGTGAGCGCCGCGGGGATCACCAGGTTCGGCGACAGCGACGACTTGACGCACATGGACGACTCCGCGCTGCTTTCTATGCGGGCCGAGATGCGGACCGAGCTGGAGCGGCTGCCGCCGGCGTCACCCGGTCATCCTGCGCTGGCGGCGCTTTACGACAAGACGACCGCGGAAGTCGACGACCGCGCCCGCAGGGCATGGACAAGAGCGAGCTAGGAGCGCCAGCGGTGAACGAACCCGTGACCGTCGGAGCGACGATCAGCCACCTGCCGCCCACGGCCGCCCGGATGGCGGCGATCGAAGTCCTCCTCGCCGACCCTACGGCGCTCGGCGACGACACACTCGAATCCGGGCTGTATATCCTGCGCGAGAAGCTGCGCGCGGCCCAGTAGCCGAGCCGCGTTCCGACTGAGCCTTGGCGTGCACGTGCTCGGTGCGGGAGTCACCACGGACCGTTCGGCATGACGGTTTGATTTCCACTATTCACGTACTTTCTGGAGCCGGACGGCTACTGCGAGCGCATACTTTTGCTGTGGACGGGTTCGGTCGCGGAATTGACCGCGACAACGGGGCTGAGCGGGACAAGCCGATGGAGACAGCCGCCGTCGGCGAGGCGGTACGCGAGCCCGGCGTGCCGCACATGGCCGTCGAGGCTCGAACGCGAGACGAGGCGCATGCCGACCTGCGGCAGTCCGTCGAGTCCGGATGGGACC
>JAWWPV010000652.1:0-4329 GCA_033854775.1 Trebonia sp. | reverse complement strand
TGATCATCGGCGTGGAAACGCTTGCCGTCGAGCTCGATGACCAGCCGACCGTACTGGGGGTAGTAGCGGTCACGGTAGCCGTTCGTGCCGTCGGGCTTCCGGAACTTGGCCTGCTTGACCGGTTCGGGAAGCCCATGAGCCCGCTGCACGTCCGTGTCATGCCGGTACTCAAGCGGCGAGTGCGTGCCCCCGGCGGCCAAGGAGATGATCTCGTCCAGCTCATGCCGCCAGCGGAGCTTCTTGCGGGTCTGCGCCACTGCCCTGAGGTAGTTTTCCGTGAGGAGCTTCCTGTTGAAACCGCTGGTGACGAGGGCAACGATGTCATCCTTGTCCGCGGCCGCCTGCACAAGGTCGACAACCATCTCCTCAGCAAGGCTGTAGGGCGGAATCCCCGGCGGCCGCCAAATCATAGGTTTATGCGACGAATGGTGGATAATGACGCCCTTAGGCGCTACGACACGCCTGCTTGCTGGAATTGTCACTTCAATGACCGATGGCGCGTCAGCCGTAAGCCGGTTGATCTCGGCTGCGGTGCCATGACTGAGATACGCGCCCTGCCCCGCATACAAGACCGCCGCCCAAAGCAGCGCGTCTCGGGTCAGCAGCCCAGTAAAGGTCTTATATACGCCCGCGTGAACCTGTCCCCACCAGCCAGACTCGACCTTGGCGTCGATCATCCCCCGCGTCATCCCGGCACTGAGCGCCTGTCGCCGACTCACCACACCGGCCTGGTTACGGGCAAGCGCCTCCAGCCTCGGCGGAATGTCGTTACTCACGCGGCCCATTCTCGACCGAAGCACCGACAGTCCAGCCCCGCCATGTCCCATGTCCCATTTATGGTCATAAAGGCGGCATGCTGGCAACGCTACGCCTTCCAGCCGATGCGCAGACCATGATCATGTAAATTAAGCAGCTTATAAGCTGCTTAATTTACATGAAAAGAGAATCCAGCGGGGCCCGCGGGGTTAGACCTCGGGCAGAGGGATCGCGGGGTCGGAGAGGCGGGCGGGGTCGAGGGGCTTCGCGGAGCGGATGAGCGACTGGATGTCGTCGTTGACGTCCCAGATGTTGACGTTCATGCCCGCGACAAGCTTGCCCTCCTTGAGCCAGAAGGCGATGAACTCAAGCGCGTCGGTGTCGCCGCGGTAGACGACCTGGTCGTACGAGCCGGGCAATGGCAGGCCCGCGCACTCCATGCCGAGGTCGTACTGGTCGCTGTAGAAGTAGGGCACCCGGTTGTATTCGACCTGCTGGCCGAGCATCGACCTGGCCGCCGCCTTGCCGCCGTTGAGCGCGTTCGACCAGTGATCCATGCGCAGATAGCGGCCGAGCAGCGGCAGGTACGAGCTGGCCACGTCGCCGGCGGCGAAGATGTCAGGGTCGGACGAGCGGAGCGCCGAGTCGGTGACCACCCCGTTCTTGACCTCAAGGCCCGCGGCCCGGGCAAGTTCCTCATTCGGGACCGCGCCGATGCCGACGACGACCACGTCGGCGGGCAGTTCCACCCCGCCTCGCGTTACTACCGATCCGACCTGCCCGGACCCGGGACCAGCCGCCAGGAACTCCGCCGCTGAGTCCTCGAAGCGGAACTCCACGCCGTGGGAGCGGTGCAGGTCGGCGAACTTGCCGCCGAGCTCCGGCCCGAGCATCCCGTACAGGGCGCCCGGCTGCGGCTCCACGATCGTGACAGAAGAGCCCGCGGTCCGCGCCGCGGCGGCGGCTTCCAGGCCGATCCACCCGGCGCCGACGATCACCACGCGGGCCTCCGGGGTGAATGCGGCGCGCAGGGCTTCCGACTCCGGCAGGGTCCGCAGGTAGAACACGTTCCCGAGGCCGGCCCCCGGGATGTCGATGCGGCGGGCCGACGCGCCGGTCGTGAGCAGCAGCTTGTCGTAGGCCATGGTGCCGCCCGCGAATGTCACCAGGTGCGCGGCCGGGTCGATCATCGCAACGGTGACGCCGGTGCGCAGGTCCACGTTGTGCTCGGCGTACCAGTCGGCTGAGTGGACGAAGACCGAGTCGCGGGTGTCCTTGCCGAGCAGGTAGCCCTTGGACAGCGGCGGGCGCAGGTACGGGCGCTCCGGTTCGCTGCCGAAGAGCACCACCTCGCCGTCGAAGCCCTCGGCCCGGAGCGTCTCGGCC
Source organism: Trebonia sp. (assembly GCA_033854775.1). Lineage (GTDB taxonomy): Bacteria > Actinomycetota > Actinomycetes > Streptosporangiales > Streptosporangiaceae > Trebonia. The sequence goes on along the minus strand of JAWWPV010000652.1, from coordinate 2,187 downwards.
GCCTTCGCGCCGGCCAGCCCGCCACCTACGATCACGAACGTCGTCATTAGCGCCTCCAGATCGCTTCGGTACCTACCCGCTGCCAAACGTAACTGACACCATGTTGAGGCAGGCAAGCGGCCTCGGCAACGGCGCGGCAACGACGCGGCTACGGCGAGCCGGCTGCCGGTTACGTCAGGCGGTCGTGCCAGGCGAGGGCGGAGGTGTCGGTGAGGGACGACAGCTGGTCGATGATGACGCGGCGCCGTTCCTCGTCGTCGGCCGCACCGTCCCAGGCGGGCTGGAAGACCGGGTCGAGGGTGGCCGGGGCGCCGCGCTCGACGGCCAGCGCCAGCTCGGTGATCACCTCGCGCTCGCGGGCCTGCTCCGTCACCGCGTCCTTGCGGGTCATCACGTAGTGCGCGGCGACCGCCTTGAGCAGGGCGCATTCAAGCAACTGCCGCCGGGGCACCACGAGGTCGGCGGCATAGCGGCTGAGCGGAGCGGGACCCGCCACGGCGCGGGTTCCGTCCTCGGCGGCCCGGCAGAGGCGGCCGACGAGCTCGCTGGTCAGGTTCTTGGCGGCGACCAGGGACGCGGGGCCGCCGTCGAAGCTGAACTGCCAGCAGTCCAGCCCCATGAACTCCGCGAAGACCGACTCGAGCTCGGTCGCCGTGACGGCCCACTCCGGCGAGCAGTAATGGGTGAGGGCGACGGCGGAGACCCGCACCCGTTCGGAATGATCGCTTAGGTTCTTCAGGGAGACGAGGCCCGCGTGCAGGCCGTCTTCCACGTCATGGACGGAGTAGGCCACGTCGTCGGCCCAGTCCATGACCTGCGCCTCAAGGCAGCGGCGGCGGGCGGGCGCCCCCGCGCGAATCCACTCGAAGGCGGAGATGTCGGACCGGTAGGCACCGTACTTGGCTGGCAGGTGCAGGGTGACGTTCGCCAGGGCGGGCGCGGCCGTCGGGATCAGTTCGGGAAACCACGGGTACTTGACCGCGGCGTCCAGGGTCGCGCGGGTGAGGTTGAGGCCGGCACCGGGAACCTTCGGCTCCAGGCGGGTGAGCAGTCGCAGGGACTGCGCGTTGCCCTCGAAGCCGCCGCAGGCCAGCGCGCCGCCGACGTCGGCGAGCGCGGCCAGGGCCGACTCGCCGTTGTGGCCGAACGGGGGGTGGCCGAGGTCGTGCGCCAGGCAGGCCGCGTCGACCAGGTCGGGGTCGCAGCCGAGCGCCGCGCCCAGTTCACGGCCGATCTGCGAGCATTCGAGTGAATGGGTCAGCCGGGTGCGCGGGAAGTCACCGGAACCGGCCCTGACCACCTGCGTCTTCGCGGCCAGCCTGCGCAGCGCTGAGCTGTGCAGGACCCGCGCGCGGTCCCGCTGGAACTCGGTGCGGCCGGCGCGCTTGGGCGGCTCGGCCACCCAGCGATCGGTATCACCCGGACTGTAGGTCACAGGTCTAGTGTGACCCACGTGACCGACATTTGGAGTTCTCAGCGGGTGTCGCTGCCGCCGCTCGCTACCGCGGCCCGGCCCGCCTCGAGGCGGGCGACCGGGACGCGGAACGGGGAGCAGGACACGTAGTCGAGGCCGGCCTCGTGGAAGAACCAGACGGACGCGGGGTCGCCGCCGTGCTCGCCGCAGATGCCCAGCTTCAGGCCCGGCCTGGTGGCCCGGCCCTCGGCGGTGGCGATCTTGATGAGGCGGCCCACGCCGTCGCGGTCGATCGTCTCGAACGGTGACACGCCGAAGATGCCCATGTCGATGTACGGGGCGAAGAACGCCCCCTCCACGTCGTCACGGGAGAACGCCCAGGTCATCTGGGTCAGGTCGTTAGTGCCGAAGGAGAAGAACTCCGCCGACCTGGCGATCTCGCCCGCCGTCAGGGCGGCGCGCGGCACCTCGATCATGGTGCCGATGGGGACGTCGACGTGGACGCCGGTCTCTTCCTCGACGGCGTGCAGCGCCTTCTCGACGCGTTCCTTGCTGATCTCCATTTCCTGCACGGTCGCGGTCAGCGGGATCATGATCTCCGGCTTGGGCGTCCGGCCGGCCTTGACGAGCTCCGCCGCCGCGCTGGCGATCGCGCGGACCTGCATGTCGAGCAGGCCGGGGATGACAAGCACCAGGCGGACGCCGCGCAGGCCGAGCATCGGGTTCTGCTCGTGCAGGCGGCGCACCGCCTCAAGCAGCCGCAGGTCCTTCTC
>JAWWPV010000651.1:0-3837 GCA_033854775.1 Trebonia sp. | reverse complement strand
AAGAGGCCTCCGGCCAGCAAGTCCGCTGAAGAGCTGGGCCAGCTAACACTGGGAGTCAGTGCGACACGAGGTCGCACGAGATGAGGGAATCAACTGATTGGAGGGCCGAGTGATCGGCAGTCTGATTCCGGGCTAGGACCCAATGCCCGTCCCCACTCTGACGTGCGCTGCGGGTAACTGCGGGGTGCGGAGCTCGGAGGAAAAGCCCAAGGGCACCCGTTCCATCCGGGGGCCACAGGCAAGGGAAGACCGGACGGGTGAACGTGAGTGAACCCTCGTTGATGCCTCGTTAATCGCGGCTTCGGAAGATGGGAAGCAGTAACGGAGTGCCGGGCCTGCCGCTGTGAAGCGGCGCTGGCGGCCGTATATGACTGGCCGGCCGTGGGGGTACCAGGGCTCCGGGGTAGAGAGGGCACCCTTCCCGGTCGTATCTCACTCGTGCGGAACGTGGAATACCGTGCTTAAGCTCGTGTACCCGGATCTCGCGGGCCTGGCGGCAGCGGTACCGCCTCGGCACTGCCCGGCAGGGCGCGGGCAGCAGGCAGGGCGCGGTACAGCTCGGCCAGCATCGCCGGGTCCGGCTCGACCGCGATGACCACGGCGCCCAGCGCGCCCAGGGCGGCGGTCAGCTTGCCGGTTCCGGCACCGGGGTCCAGGACCCGAGGGCCGGGCGCGGGCTCAAGCGCCCAGCGCACCGCGGCCTGCGCGTAGTCCGGGCGGTGCTCGGCATATGCGGTCGCCGCCGCACCGAACGAGGACCTGAGACGCAGCCGTTCATCGTGCTCCACGCGGTCACCGTACCCGCCTTGTGGCCTGGGTGGAGCCGGCGAGGGGTGGACGGTCCGCGGCGGCGCTCGGGCCCGGGGCGCGCCCGCCTGTGCGTGCGGACGATCAAGCTGCCCCGGCACCGGACGATTGCGCGCCTGCTAAGGCATCGCCTCGTCGATGTCTTGCGCTCTCGCGCGGCCGTCGTCGGGAAGGCGATAAGCGAAATCACCGCCGGGCTGCTGGGAGCCGGCCTTCGCGTCGGCATACGCCCGGCGGGTGAGGTCCGCAGTCCGGACACACAGTCCGGCATACGCGGCGGAATGGACGGGACAGGTTCTCTCGATCGGACGAGCGGTTGATCCCACGGGAGTGAGCATGTCGACGCAGCAGTCTGCTTCACGGCGCCCCAGGTCGCGATGACGCTGGCTGCGATCGCGGCGACTGGCGCCGCCCCGCGCCCGTCGGGGGAGTCGCCGTCGGAGCAGCGGAACCGCATCTGGTTGGGCATTACCCGGCTCCCACCGGTCCCGGGTCGGTGGGCTTTCGGGCGCCGTGGAACCCGGGTCGCGCCGACGGCGGGGCCGGTCGGCCTCGCCCTCCGGTGCGCGGGCGAGGCCGTGCAGCACGCCCGGGACCGCACGGGTCGTCGCGGGGCGGCGGCGTGTCCTGTCGCGTGTCGTAGTTGATCATGGCCAATATGTATCCGGCGCCGCGGCTAGGGGGCCGATGGCAGTCTGATGTGTACGAAAGGACGCTCGAACATGGTGAGCTATCTCGAAGTCTTCGCTCCCGCGAACGGCACGCTCTACTGTGACTACCTCGACGGCCAGGGGTACTGGCACGACTGGGCGCCGGACGGGTCGGCCCCGGCCGGCGTGTCGTCGGTGACGGCTGTGACGGGGCCGACCGGCAACCTGGAGGTCTTCGCCATCGCCGACGGCACCCTGTACCACAACTGGCTGTCCCCGAGTGGTTGGGGCTGGAGCGGATGGACCGGCCCGTTCGACCAGAACTGCCCTTCGGACGTGTCCTGTGTGACCGCCGCGATGGGGCCGACCGGCAACCTGGAGGTCTTCGCCGTCGCCGCCGACGGCACCCTGTACCACGACTACCTCGACCCAGGCGCCTGGCACGGCTGGACCAGTTCTTTCGGCGAGAACTGTCCGTCCGGCGTCACGGCGGCCAGCGCCCTGGTCGGGGTGGCCGAGTGGCGGCAGTCGGGGACGAACCCGGGGAACCTGCACGTCTTCGCGATCGCCGGCGGCAGCCTGTACTTCACGAACCTCGACTTGCAAGGGGACTGGCTCGAGTGGCGGTCCGACTTCGACGGCGCTCCGCCCAACGTGACGGCGGTGGCGGGCTCGATGGGGCCGACTGGCAATTTCGAGGCGTTCGCCGTCGCCGACGGAGTCCTCTACCACAACTACGAGGGCGCGGACGGATGGACCAGCAACTGGGACGGCCCGTTCGACGCGAACTGCCCGTCGAACGTCACGTCGGTGACGGTCGCCCTCGGGCCGGGCGGCGATCTGCACGTCTTCGCCGTCGCCGACGGCAGCCTCTACCACGACCACCTGGACCAGTCCTCCTGGCACGGGTGGACCGGCCCCCTCGACGGCTGCCCGCCACAGGTCTCGGCGGTGACCGCGGCCCTAGGGCCGACCGGCAATCTGGAGGTCCTCGTTGTCGCCGACGGCACCCTGTACCACGACTACCTCGACGCGTCAGGCAACTGGCACGGCTGGACCGGGCCGTTCAGCAGTTCCTGCCCGGCCGGGGCGACGGCTCTGGCTGCCGCGACGGGGCCCTGGCCCGCCACCGGCCCGACAGACGCCGAGATCCAGCAGGTGCAGACCAACCTGAAGAACATGCAGGCGTTCAACGACTACGTCTTCAACCATGGACAGTCCTTGGTCAACAACGCCTATGTGCTGCTCACCGAGCAAGACGACAGCGATCCGGGCCTGACCGTCGGGCTCAACATCCTGGAAGGGGCCTTCTGGGCCGTCGGCTCGCTGGGCGGCCCGATCGGCAGCTTCGTCGCCTCGTTCATGTCCGGAATGGTCGCGTGGTGGGCGAGCGACACGCCGCCTGACCTCGCCCAAACGTTCTCCGGCCTCTGGACCCGCCTCAGCGCATCGTCGTTGGCCGTCGACAACCAGCTCGCCGTGTATTACAACGACGTCGCGGGGAACTGGGGCACGCAGTTCACCTACAACGGCGTGACGACGACGCTCGCCAACCTCGCCGAGGGCACGTTCCCGGCCGAGACCGACACCGGGTTCGGGCCGCTGGCCGCCGCGGCGCTGTTCGCGCTCGACCAAGCGATCTGGACGACGGTCATGCAGGCGAACTTCGTGATCACGCAATGGGAGCTGTCCAGCGGCCCCCTGATTCTGCAGGGAGACGAGAACGACCCGCCCGTCAAGTGGGACGAAGGATTGATCGCCGGGAACCCCGCCTATTACTGCACCTGGGTCTGGCACGAGAGCTCGGGCTGCGGGGACATGACCGGATGGGAGATCAGCGAGTCCAACATCGGGCCCGGAGCAGGGGTCTTCACCGACGGCTCGATGTCGAAGGACGCCTGCGGATACCTCTTCATCGACAGCGCCGACGGTGTGACGATCAACAGCAATGGCCTGTTCCCAAGGGCGACCGTCTTCAACGGCCTCGGCATTTCGCGGGCGACGCACGTCGTGCCGGTCGGCGGCGGCGGCGCCGTCGCCGGCAAGCTCTCGATGAGCTACCTGCGCGCGATGAAGAACGGGCAGACGCTCGGCAAACTCATCGAACGGGAAGGACGCGAGACCGTCGAGCGGCGCATCATCGACAAGGCCCACCAGGACTCGGCATTCCGCGCCCAGCTCGCCCTGCAGCCCCGGCAGACACTCCAGGACTTCCTCGGCGTGCACATCCCCGAGGTCGTCTCGGTGAACGTGGTCGTCGAGACGCCCCGCACCTTCGCGATGATCGTCCCGATGACGGATCACCGCAGCTGACTCACACCTCGACGGGCACCTCCAGTGCCTTGCCGGACTGGTGCGGATCGCAGATCCGCACCAGTCG
>JAWWPV010000650.1:0-15462 GCA_033854775.1 Trebonia sp. | reverse complement strand
TCCTGCTCCTGACCTACCATCGTGCCGAACCCCTCACCGGGACCATCCCCCACAGCCGCTCACCTCTTGCCCGTGTTGCCGCGCTTACTGCGTGTCTGCCGGACCGGCTGCTGCCGGACGACCTTGGTCGGCGGCTCCACCGGAACATCCTGTGGCTCCTCCTTCTTACCAAACCGCCGCAGCAGCCCGGAGCCGTTCGACGACGCACCGTTGGCCGCCGCCGCGCCGTTCGCGTTCGCCTGCGCGGCAGGCGCCTTGTCGGCCGCCGAGCCGGACGTGCCGCTCTTGCTCACCGGCTTGGTGGAGTTCGCCGGCTTGGCGTCCGCCGCCGGCTTGGCTCCCGTCTTGGCGGCAGTTCCCGTCCTGGGAGCAGTTCCTGTCCTGGGAGCAGTTCCCGTCCTGGCGGGAGTTCCAGTCTTGGGAGCAGTTCCCGCCTTGGCGGCGGCACCCGCCCGCGCGGCAGCACCAGGCCTGGCGGCCCCTCCAGTCTTGGCGGAAGCGGTTCCCGTCTTCGCAGCAGCGCCGGATGCGCTCCTTGCAGTTCCTGAATTCCCCGATGCCGCCTGCGTCGCGGACGCACCTACCGTAGTGCTCCCGACCACCGGAAGCCTGCGGAACAGGAAGTGCTGCTGCCCCAGCGTCCAGATGTTCGTGGTGACCCAGTACAGGACGAGGCCGAAGGCCCAGTACAGACCGGTCAGGGCGAAGAACGGCGCGATGTACATCATGTTCTTCGACATGGAGGCAGCGGCGGCCGCCCCCGGCTGGTCCGGGTCGGGCTGCGTCGGGTTCATCATGCCGCGCTTCTGGCTCTGCCGCATGGTGAGGAATGTGGTGGCGGCGCTGACCAGCACGAACACGACGATAAGGTACCGGGACGTCGACGACTCGCCCACGGCCGGGTGCAGGAACTGGTCGTAGAGCGCTATGCCGAAGATCCGCGCGCTGTGCGCGCTCTCCACGAACGGGACGGTCATCCCGTAGGACGGGGTGTGCCCCGGCGTCCAGTTGGCGATGGCCCTGAGCACGTTGAACAGCGCCCAGAAGACCGGCAACTGCGCGAGCAGCGGGAGGCAGCCGCCCAGCGGGTTGATGCCGTTCTCCTTGTAGAACTTCATCGTCTCTTCGTTGAGCTTCTGCTTGTCGTTCTTGAACTTCTTGCGGAGCTCCGCGAGCTGCGGCATGTGCGACTGCATCTTCTGCATGGAGTTCCGCTGCTTGATGAACAGCGGCACCATGACGAGCCGCATCAGCACCACGAGGATGACGATGGACAGGGCCCAGGTCGCGCCGCTCGCGGGACCAAACAGGTGCGAGAGCCCCGCATGGATCTGCATCATCACCCACGCGACCGCGTCGAAGAGCGGATTGAGGATGCTCACAGGACTACTCCTTGGGGCCGGGGAGGCACGGGGTCGTATCCACCAGGATTGAAGGGATGGCAACGGGCGAGCCGGCGTATGGCCAGCCACAGTCCCCGCACCGCCCCGTGCGTGCGAAGTGCCTCAAGGGCGTACTCGCTGCAAGACGGGTAGAACCGGCAGACCGGGGGGAGGAGGGGGCTGATGAAGCGGCGGTAGCCGATCACGGGAATGATGAGGAGCCGTGCCGCCAATGTCGGCACAGCTCTGTCTGCCGAGCTCATCTCCGATGCGCTCATTGCTGGCGAGCCCCAACCTGCCGCCGCAGCAGTCGTCCGAGAACCAGGTCAAGATCGGCGGCTAGATCCGCCTGGCGTACGCCAGCGGCAGTCGGATGTGCCCGCAGCACGAGCAAGCAGCCCCCGGGAAGCGAGGCGACCCGCCCGCGCATTAGTTCCCGGAGCCGTCGCTTTACCCGGTTGCGAACCACCGCCGAGCCAACCGCACGGCTAACAACCAAGCCTACCTTCGGCTCGGCGTCCTCGGGTACCGGACCCGTGGCCAGCAACAGGTGAGCGGACAGGGTCGTGCCACCGGCCCGTCGGCCCGAGCGCATCGTGCGCTTGAAGTCCTCCGGGCTCCTCATCCGCAACTGCTGAGGCAGCACGATCCAGGGGTCAGCCTCGCGGCCGCACTCAGACGGCGAGTTGCTCGCGGCCCTTGCGGCGGCGTGCGGCAAGAACGGCGCGGCCAGCGCGGGTACGCATCCGCTCGCGGAAACCGTGGACCTTCGCCCGCCGACGGTTGTTCGGCTGGAACGTACGCTTGCTCACTGGAACTCCAGGTCGTTGGGGAAAACTGTCCTTAATCAAGGGCAGGCATGTCGGGCACTGTGCGCTCAAGACATGGGCGCCCCCCGGACATGGCTCAGCCTGTTAACGGTACGGGTGATCCACGCACAGGTCAAACCAGGCCGCTCCGCAGTGTAAAAGACCGCGATTTCCACAACGTATCCACCGCCGGAGACTTAGGCTGTGGAAAAATCAAGTCCGCAGGGCGCCCTCGGGGGCTGGCTGCCACCACGGGATGGGGAAACCGCACTGCAGCCTGCGTACACACCTGTGGACGAACCTGTGGACAACGAGTTGCGGTTAACGATCTACCTGATCGAACCCATCGCGGCCCGGGTACGACTGCGAGGCGAGGGGAGCCATCGGTGAGTGACGTTGATCTGGCGGAGGTGTGGTCACGGTCCCTTGACGGGCTCGCCGGGATGGGACTCCAGGCAAGCCAGCTTGCCTGGCTTCGGCTGACCAGGCCGCTCGGCCTCGTAGAGAACACGGCGCTGATCGCTACCCCTAACCCGTTCGTAAAGGAGTACCTGGAGACCAAGCTCCGGCCCCTGGTGATCCACGCGCTGTCGAAGGAACTCGGCCGCCCGATCCAGATCGCCGTCACCGTCGACCCAAGCCCGGTCGCACCGCCCGAGCAGCCGCAAGGACCGCCGAGCTCGCCGCTGTCGGTGATGGATCCGCTGTCAAGGGCAGCCCAGGACGACCCGGCGCCCCGGCCGATGCAGCCGCAGCAGCCCGACCTGGGCGCGCTCGGGACACCATCGCCCCAGCAGCAGTACGAGCAGCCGCAGCGCTATTCGTACCAGGAGCCGGCGTATCCGTACCAGCCTTACCGCACGTCCCCTGGGTATCCAGAGATGCCACTCGAGCAACATCCCCTGCCGAACCAGCACCCCCTGGGCGCCCAGCATCCCTTGGCGCCGCAGCAGCCCCCGGCCGCCCAGCATTCCCTGACGCCGCAGCATTCCGTGACGGGCCAGCATTCCCTGACACCCCAGCAGCCCCCGGCCGGTCAGCAGCCTCCGGCCCGTCAGCCGGAGCAGCTGGACCTTGAGCAGTACCCGCCGCAGGCACAGCGCGAGCAGTACCAGCCGCAAGGACAGCAGTACCCGCCGCAAGGACAGCGCGAGCAGTACCAGCCGCAGGAACAGCGGGACCAGTACCAGCCGCAAGGACAGCGGGACCAGTACCGGCCCCAGGGACAGCGGGAGCACCCGGGGCACCCCGTGCACCTGCAGGACCAGCCGCCGCGCCCGGCCGCGGCCAGGCTGAACTCGAAGTACACGTTCGAGACATTCGTCATCGGGAGCAGCAACCGCTTCGCGCACGCCGCCGCGGTGGCGGTCGCCGAGGCCCCGGCCAAGGCCTACAACCCGCTGTTCATCTACGGCGACTCCGGACTTGGCAAGACGCACCTGCTGCACGCCATCGGCCACTACGCCCAGACTCTCTACAACGGCCTGAAGGTCAGGTACGTGAGCTCGGAGGAGTTCACCAACGAGTTCATCAACATGATCCGCGACGGCAAGCAGGACGGCTTCCGCAGGCGCTACCGGGATGTCGACGTGCTCCTCGTCGACGACATCCAGTTCCTGGAGAACAAGGAAGGAACGCAGGAAGAGTTTTTCCACACCTTCAACACCCTGCACAACGCGAGCAAGCAGATCGTCATCTCCAGTGACCGCGCACCCAAGCGCCTCGTCACGCTGGAGGACCGGCTCCGCAGCCGGTTCGAGTGGGGCCTGCTGACCGACGTCCAGCCGCCGGAGCTTGAGACCCGGATCGCCATCCTCAGGAAGAAGGCCATCCAGGAGGGCCTGAACGCGCCCCCTGACGTGCTTGAGTACATCGCCAGCCGGATTTCCACCAACATCAGGGAACTCGAGGGCGCGCTGATCAGGGTCACCGCCTTCGCCAGCCTGAACCGCCAGGGCGTCGACAAAAGCCTCGCCGAGATCGTGCTCAAGGACCTGATACCCGAGAGCCAGGGCAGCGGCAGCCCGCAGATCACCGCGGCGACCATCATGGGCCAGACGGCCGCGTACTTCGGGCTATCCATCGAGGACCTGTGCGGCACCAGCAGGTCCCGGGTCTTGGTGACCGCCCGGCACATCGCCATGTACCTGTGCCGCGAACTGACCGACCTGTCGCTGCCGAAGATCGGGCAGCAGTTCGGCGGCCGTGACCACACCACCGTCATCAACGCGGACCGCAAGATCCGCGGGCTGATGGCCGAGCGCCGCTCGATCTACACACAGGTCACCGAGCTCACCAACCGCATCAAGCAGCAGGCCCGCGCTAACTAGCGACCCGGGACCGAAGGCAGAGTAAGCGGAAATGCGCGCACATAAAGGCGGCACCAATGGCCCATTACCCGCAAATTGTTGCCAAGATCAATTCACAGGTTGTCCACACGAGTTATCCAGAACCTGTGGAGTACTCATGTGGACAAACCGGTGGAGAACCCGTGGAAAACCAGGGGATGACCGGTGGACAACCTGGGAAAACTCTGGTGGCATCCACACACACCCCTCGGCCGTCCACACTCAGCGCACACCCCCTGTGCACAAAAAATGGGCTGCGAACTGGGAAAACGCGGTTTTCCCCAGAATCCACAGCCCCTATTACTACTACGTTCTTATAACTCAATGAATCTGAAGAGCAAGTAGGCTCGCGCTGGGCTGTGGATCACAGCCCGGCGACGACTGACATACCCCGTCGCGGGGAACCCGCAAACATCACCGGCAGGAGGCATCCCGTGAAGCTCCAAGTTGAGCGTGACCCACTCGCAGAGGCAGTCGCATGGACGGCCCGCGCGCTCCCGGCGCGCCCCACGGCTCCCGTGCTGGCCGGCATGCGCCTTCAGGCGGGCAGTGAGCTAACCCTGTCCACCTTCGACTACGAAGTCTCCGCCCAGTCGACGATCCCGGTGCAGGCCGACGAGCCCGGCAGCGTGCTGGTCTCTGGCAGGCTGCTGTCTGAGATCGTGCGGTCCCTGCCGGCCAGGCCGGTCGACCTCACGACCGACGGCACCAGGATGACCGTCAAGTGCGGCAGCGCGACGTTCACCCTGATGCTGCTGCCCCTTGAGGAGTACCCGACCCTGCCCGACATGCCGGAAACGACGGGGACGATCGGCGCCGACGCGTTCGCGTCGGCGATCCACCAGGTCGCCATCGCGGCGGGCAAGGACGACACGCTCCCCGCGCTGACCGGCATCCGCATGGAGATCAACGACGACACGCTGACCATGGTCGCCACTGACCGGTACCGGCTGGCGGTCCGCGAGCTCCGCTGGACCCCCGTCGCGCCCGGCCTGAACACCGCCCTCCTCGTCCCCGCCAGGGTCCTCGGCGACACCGCGCGGCAGATGACCGGCGGCGCCGAGGTCTCCGTCGCGCTCGCCACCACGGAGGGCGGCAATGCCGGCATCATCGGGTTCGAGGGCAGCGGCAGGAAGACCACGACCCGGCTGCTTTCCGGCGAGTACCCCCGGTACCAGACGCTGCTGCCGAGCGAGTTCTCCGCGGTCGCCGAGCTGCCCGCCGCGCCGTTCGCGGACGCGGTCAAGCGCGTCGCCCTGGTCGCCGAGCGGAACACCCCGGTCCGGCTCACGTTCGCCACTGGCGAGGTCCTGCTCGAGGCGGGCACCGGCGACGAGGCCCAGGCGAGCGAGGGGATCAGCGCCAGCTTCGACGGCGAGACGATGCAGATCGCGTTCAACCCGACGTACCTGCTCGACGGCATCAACGCCGTGGACTCCGACACGGTCCGCGTCTCGTTCACCACGGCGACCAGGCCCGCCGTGCTCACCGGAAAGGGCGAGGCACAGCCCGACTACCGCTACGTCCTCATGCCGATCCGCTCGGCTGGCTAGCGCGCGATGGCAAAAAGCGCCAGCCGGCCAGCCAGCCCGGCCGGATGGTTGTGGCAACGGACCGGCCATAGGCGGCTCGTTGCCACAACCATCCGGGACTTCTGGCAGCGTCGGCGCTAGCGGCTAACCTCGAAGACATGCACCTAACGCGGCTCGCCCTTACGGACTTCCGTTCGTATGTGGAGGTCGACGTCGCGCTCAAGCCGGGTGTCACGATCTTCAGTGGCCCGAACGGCGAGGGTAAGACCAACCTCGTCGAGGCCGTCGGCTACGCGGCGACCCTGGCCAGCCACCGGGCCGCCCAGGACGCCCCGCTAATCCGCAAGGGCACCGACCAGGCGATCATCAGGGCGGCGATTTCCACCAACGCCAATGACGCGCTGGTGGAAATCGAGCTGAACGCGGGCCGCGCTAACCGGGTCAGGCTCAACCGGACCCCGCTCACCAGGCCGCGCGAGGTCCTTGGCGTGCTCCGCACGGTGCTGTTCGCGCCGGAGGACCTCGCCCTGGTCAAGGGCGACCCCGGCGAGCGCAGGCGGTTCCTTGACGACCTGCTTGTCGCGATGGCTCCCAGGTACGCCGCGGTCCGCGCCGACTACGACCGGGTGCTCAAGCAGCGCACCGCCCTGCTGAAATCCGCGGGCCCGAAGGGCGGCCCCAAGGGCACCAGGCAGTCCCGCGAGGCGGTCATGGCCACGCTCGACGTCTGGGACGCCCATCTGGCCAGGACCGGCGCGGAGCTGATCGTCGCCCGCGAGCACCTGGTCACCGCCCTCCGTCCACATGTGGAAAACGCCTACGCGGCGGTCGCGGGCAACGGCCGCGGCCCGGCGGCGGCCGAGTACAAGCGCTCGTTCGAGACCCAGGCACCCGACGAGGCAAGCGCGACCCACGGGGAACGGGTGCGAGCCGCGGAGCAGGCGCTCAGCGAGGCGCTTCTCGAAGTCCGCGCGAGCGAGCTTGACCGGGGCGTCTGCCTCGCGGGCCCGCACCGCGACGAGCTAGAGCTCAGCGTCCGTGGCCTGCCAGCGCGCGGCTACGCCAGCCACGGCGAGTCCTGGTCACTCGCGCTCGCGCTCCGCCTGGCCAGCTTCGACCTGCTCCGCGCTGGCCGCGAGGACCCGGTGCTGATCCTCGACGACGTCTTCGCCGAGCTCGACACGGGCCGCAGGGACCGCCTGGCCGCCCTCGTGGCCGAAGCCGAGCAGGTCCTCGTTACCGCCGCGGTGCCGGAAGATATCCCCAGCCTCCTCACCGGCGCGCACTTCAAGGTCGCCGCGGGCACCTTGGCCGAGGCAGCCCCGGACGCGGCGGCCCCGGACGCGGTAGCCCCGGGCGCGGCAGCCCCGGGCGCAGTAGCCCCGGGCGCAGTAGCCCCGGACGCAGTAGCCCCGGGCGCAGTAGGCCCGGACGCGGCAGGCCCGGACGCGGCAGGCCCCGATGGGCCCTGACCCCGAGCGCGCAAGGCTAGCCGCCGAGGCCCTGGCAAGAGCCAGAGCCGACGCGTGGGCCAGGGGCGACCGCCCCGGCACCCCTCAGCGCCAGCAGAATCAAACCCAGGGTTCAGAACGAGAGGGCCTGACTCCGGAAGCCACCCCGTCCCTGTCCTGGTCGGCAAGGCCAAGACGCGACGATCCACAGCCCCTGACCGCCGCCTTCGGCGGCCTCCTGTCGGCTCGAAGGTGGCGGGAAAAGGCCGCGGTAGGCGCCGTCTTCGGCCACTGGGCGGACATAGTTGGCCCCCAGCTTGCCCTGCACACGAAACCAGAGTCCTTCGACGCGGGCGAGCTAACCGTCTCCGCCGACTCCCCCGCCTGGGCCACCCAGGTCCGCCTCATGGCCCCCCAACTGCTGAAGCGCCTGGCGGAGGAACTGGGCCACGGCACCGTCCGCCACATCCGAGTAAACGGCCCCTCAGGCCCCCCGAGACGCGCCGGCCGCCTGAGAGTCCGCTAACCCGGGTCTCTCCGCCGTGGACATCGCCCCGACCCGTGGTGGGGTGCGCAGCGAGTTGGCCCTATGGCCCCATGGGCCAGGCCCGTTCTGGCCCTTTGGGCCCGCGGCACCGGTCTATTGGCCCTCGGCTCCCGAGGGCCAAGACGGTCGGTCTTCGCCCTCTGTGCCCCATGCAAAGCCGCGCAGCCCACCCGTCCCGTCAAACAACGCCTCCGGGAAGAAACGACCCGGCCCCGGCGTTTCACTATGTGGACAGGTTTAGCGTCAGCCATGAGATGAGCCACTCCCTACCCCGGCGGCAGCACGAGGGAGTGCCATGAAACGCGATCCGCCAACCAGGCAGGAAGAAGCTGGCCCTTCGCGGCCAGATTCCCCAGCGCAGGGGCCTTTTGCGGCAACACCATGAAGTGTCATGGCTAAGCGAACCTGACCAACCAGAGCCGTGGAATGTGCGTTTCGAGAGTCACCCCGGTGACCGCCGTGCCAAGCCGGTGCAGAGGTTGTGGGGCGCGCCCGGACCCTCCGCGCCCCGCGACCGCAAGAACCTGGCATAGCCGGGGGGACACGTACCGTCAAGGCGGGCCCGAGTGTCGGTAACCACGGCTAAAATAGAAGGTAGTCACGTGGATAAGACTGCCGGTGGCTGGGGCTGCGTGCGGGCCGCGCGACCACGGCGCTGACGGCTTGGTCATACGTCTGGTGACGGGGGCCGAGGCGCTGGCAGCAGCACGATGGATGGAGCTCATTTTGCCGAACGATTACGACGCGCGGTCCATCACCGTACTCGAGGGCCTTGAGGCCGTCCGTAAGCGTCCCGGCATGTATATCGGCTCAACCGGCGAGCGCGGACTGCACCACCTTGTGTACGAGGTTGTGGATAACTCGGTGGACGAGGCGCTGGCAGGCTACGCCAGCGACGTCGAGGTCACCCTCCTTGCCGACGGCGGCGTCCGGGTCAAGGACGACGGACGCGGGATCCCCGTGGACCTGCACCCGGTGGAGAAGCGCCCGGCGGTTGAGGTCGTCATGACCACGCTGCACGCGGGCGGCAAGTTCGACCGGGGGTCCTACGCGGTCTCCGGCGGCCTGCACGGCGTCGGCATCTCCGTGGTGAATGCGCTCTCCACGCGGGTCGACCTCGAGATCCGCAGGGACGGCCACCTGTGGACGCAGAGCTACGGGCGGGGCGCGCCGCTCGGGCCGGTGCGGCAGGGCGAGGCGACGACTGAGACCGGGACGACGACCACGTTCTGGCCGGACGACACGATCTTCGAGTCGACCGAGTGGTCCTTCGAGACCCTGTCCAGGCGGTTGCAGGAGACGGCGTTCCTCAACCGAGGGCTGCGCATCTCGCTGACCGACGAGCGGCCCGCCAAGGTCGTCGCCGACGACGATGAGGAGGCGCCCGCGTCGACCGTGGGCTCCGCTTCCGCTGTTGGCAAGGCGCGCAGGGTCGTCTTCGACTACCCCGGCGGCATCGCTGACTTCGTCCGGTACCTGAACCAGTCCAAGGAGCCGGTGCACGGGCAGGTCATCGAGTTCGGGGACGAGGACACCGAGGCCGGGATGGCCCTCGAGGTCGCGATGCAGTGGAACAACTCCTACAACGAGTCGGTCCACACGTTCGCCAACGTCATCAACACGGCCGAGGGCGGGACGCACGAGGAAGGGTTCCGTGCCGCGCTGACCACGGTCGTCAACAAGTACGCGCGGGACACCAAGTTCCTCAAGGAGAAGGACCCGAACTTCACCGGCGAGGACATCCGCGAGGGCCTGACCGCGATCGTCTCGATCAAGCTCGCCGAGCCGCAGTTCGAGGGCCAGACCAAGACCAAGCTCGGCAACACCGAGGCGAAGTCGTTCGTGCAGAAGGTGACCAACGATCGCCTGCGCGACTGGTTTGACCGGAACCCCGGCGAGGCCAAGGGCATCATCGACAAGGCGCAGCAGGCGTCGCGGGCGCGGATCGCGGCCCGCCAGGCGCGCGACCTGACCCGGCGCAAGTCGGCGATGGAGACCAACGGGCTGCCTGGCAAGCTGGCCGACTGCCAGTCGACGGACCCGTCGAAGTCCGAGATCTACGTGGTCGAGGGCGACTCCGCTGGCGGCTCGGCCAAGGGCGGCAGGGACCCGCTGTTCCAGGCAATCCTGCCGATCCGGGGCAAGATCATCAACGTCGAGAAGTCGCGCATCGACCGGGTGCTCAAGAACACCGAGGTCCAGGCGATGATCACGGCGCTCGGCGCGGGCATCCACGACGAGTTCGACATGACCAAGCTCAGGTACCACAAGATCATCCTGATGGCGGACGCCGACGTGGACGGGCAGCACATCAGGACGCTGCTGCTGACGCTGCTCTTCCGGTTCATGAAGCCGCTCGTCGACGCCGGGCACGTGTACCTCGCACAGCCGCCGCTTTACAAGATCAAGTGGGGCGAGCGCGGGGTGAACCCCGAGTACGCGTACTCCGACATCGAGCGGGACCGGGTCGTCGAGGCGGGCATCGCCGCCGGGCACAGGGACCCGCGACCGCGGGACGGCGTGCAGCGGTTCAAGGGGCTCGGCGAGATGGACGCCGAGGAGCTCTGGGAGACCACGATGAACCCGGCACGGCGCGTGCTGCTCCAGGTGACCCTGGACGACGCGGCCCAGGCCGATGAACTGTTCAGCGTGCTGATGGGCGAGGACGTCGAATCGCGCCGCTCGTTCATCACGCGCAACGCGAAGGACGTACGTTTCCTGGACATCTGACAGGCGGAGAATCCCCGCCCGGCTGCGCTGCGCGACGGACGGGGAACGGAATGGATTCACGTGAAACACGAACCCGTTCGGGCGGACCTTATTTCTTTTTGATCTTCTTTGACGGAGAGGTTGCGGAGTGACCGAGGTAATTGGGCCGCCCGAAGGGGGGCACGACCGGACCGAGCCGGTTGACATCCAGGTCGAGATGCAGCGCAGCTACATCGACTACGCGATGTCGGTCATCGTCGGGCGGGCGCTGCCCGACGTGCGCGACGGGCTCAAGCCGGTGCACACGCGCATCCTCTACGGGATGTACGACCAGGGCTTCCGGCCGGACCGCGGGTTCTTCAAGTGCTCGCGCGTCGTCGGCGAGGTCATGGGCAACTACCACCCGCACGGGGACAGCGCGATCTACGACGCGCTCGTGCGGATGGCCCAGAGCTGGTCGATGCGGATGCCGCTGGTCTCCCCGCAGGGGAACTTCGGCTCGCCGGGCAACGACCCGCCCGCCGCCATGCGGTACACCGAGTGCCGCCTGGCTCCGCTGGCGATGGAGATGCTGCGGGACATCAACGAGGACACCGTCGACTTCCGGCCGAACTACGACGGCCGGTCGGCGGAACCTGTTGTGCTGCCCGCGCGGTTCCCCAACCTGCTGGTAAACGGCTCAGAGGGCATCGCGGTCGGGATGGCCACCAAGATCCCGCCGCACAACCTGCGGGAAATCGGCGCCGGCGTGCAGTGGTACCTGGAGAACTACGAGCACTTCGAGCACCCGGCCGCCGAGACGCGGACCGAGACCGAGGACGGGGTACCGCAGCGGGCGCCGTACGAGGACCTGCTCGACGGGCTGATGGAGCGCATCCCCGGCCCCGACTTCCCTACCCGCGGGCAGATCGTCGGGCGGCGCGGCATCCGTGAGGCCTACCGGACCGGGCGCGGCTCGATCACCATGCGCGCCGTCGTGGAGCACGAGGAGATCCACGGCCGCAACTGCCTGGTGGTCAAGGAGCTCCCGTTCCAGGTCAACCCGGACAACCTGGCGTCCAAGATCGCCGAGCTGGTCAAGGACGGTCGGCTGACCGGCATCGCCGACGTCCGCGACGAGACCAGCGGCCGGACCGGGCAGCGGCTCGTGATCGTGCTCAAGCGCGACGCCATCGAGAAGGTTGTGCTGAACAACCTGTTCAAGCACACGCAGCTGCAGGACACGTTCGGCGTGATCATGCTGGCCCTCGTCGACGGCGTGCCGCGCACCCTGCGCCTGGACCAGATGATCAGGTACTGGGTCGCGCACCAGATTGAAGTGATCCAGCGCCGGACGCGGTTCCGGCTGCGCAAGGCCCAGGAGCGGCTGCACATCGTCGCCGCGCTTATCGCGGCGATCGACGCGATCGACGCGGTCATCGCTTTGATTCGCGGGTCAGAGTCGGCGGCTGCCGCGCAGGTCGGCCTCATGGAGCTGCTGGGGATCGACGAGATCCAGGCGCGCGCGATCCTGGACATGCAGCTGCGCAAGCTGGCCGCCCTTGAGCGGCAGGCGCTGATCGACGAGCGGGACGAGCTCCAAGCCACCATCGCCGACCTTCAGGCGATCCTCGACTCGCCGGCCAGGCAGCGGGAGATCATCGGGACCGAGCTCGGCGAGATCGTCAGCAAGTACGGCGACGCACGGCGGACCGAGATCATCGCCTACGACGGCGAAGTCGCCGACGAGGACCTGATCGCCGAGTCCGACATCGTGGTGACAATCACCCACGGCGGCTACGCGAAGCGGACCAACACCGACCAGTACCGCGCGCAGAAGCGCGGCGGGAAGGGCGTGCGCGGCGCGGCGCTGCGGTCAGACGACATCGTCGACCACTTCTTCGTTACCTCGACCCACAACTGGATGCTGTTCTTCACGAACAAGGGCCGGGTGTACCGGGCCAAGGGCTACGAGCTGCCCGACGCCGGTCGGGACGCGCGCGGCCAGCACGTGGCGAACATGCTCGCCTTCCAGCCGGACGAGCAGATCGCCGAGGTGCTGACCCTCAAGGATTACGCGGTGGCGCCGTACCTGGTGCTCGCGACTCGTTCCGGACTGGTGAAGAAGTCTCGGCTGTCCGAGTACGACTCCGCGCGCTCCGGCGGCCTGATCGCGATCAACCTCCGCGAGGATGACGAGGTGATCAGCGCCGAGCTCGTGTCGCCGTCAGAGGACCTGCTGCTGGTCAGCAAGGGCGCGCAGGCGCTGCGCTTCCACGCCGACGACGACCAGCTCCGGCCGATGGGCCGGGCCACTTCCGGCGTCATCGGCATGCGGTTCAACGAGGGCGACGAGCTTCTCGGCATGTACGTGGTTCGGGAAGGCGAAGACGTACTGGTGGCAACCGAGGGCGGATACGGGAAGCGGACGCCCGCTGACCAGTACCCGCTGCGCAACAGGGGCGGCCTCGGTGTCATCACGGCGCGGATCGTCGAGGACCGGGGCGTCCTCGTGGGCGCGCTGATGGTCCGCCCGGACGACGAGGTGTTCGCGATCACCTCGGCGGGGGGCGTCATCAGGACCAGGGCCGGAGAAGTGAAGCAGTCGGGGCGGCAGACGATGGGCGTGCGGCTGATGAACCTCGCACCCGGTGACAGCGTGGTCGCACTGGCTCGCAATGCGGAGTCGGGATCTGTGGACGACGTTGTGGATGACGCTGTGGACAACGCTGTCGACGAGGTTCCAGGTAACGAATAGGCGATTGAGGCAACTACTCGGGGGGTAGCTGCGTCTCAATTGTGAACGGGTCTCGGATAGTGTCAACGCAAAGGTACATAGGTGCACCATTGAGTACCAAGGAGGACGGCGTGGACGAGGCGGGACGAACGACCCATCCGCCGCTCATCATGGCGCCCCCAAGTCTGAAAGTCGACCCGGATGGGGAGGCCACAGACACGATCGTTGACAATGGCATCATGTCATCATCACGGACGAGAACCGGAAAATCACGCTCCGGAGCGCCGCGACGGACCGGCGGTGCTAACGGGGACTCCTCCTCTTCCGGGGACACCGCGGCTTCCGGGGACTCCGAGGACACCACGAAATCTGGGGATGCCGCGGCGTCTGCGGCGTCTGCGAATACCGCGTCTGCGGATACCGCCGCGACCGCGGATACGGCGGATACCGCGGATACCGCGGATGCCGCGGATGGTAAAACGACGGAAGCCGGATCGAGCACCGAGGTGCCACTGCCCGCCGAGACGATCGGCAAGGCTAAGGGGCGGGCGGCTGGTTCGTCCGGGGCTACAGGGGACAAGGGGCCCAGTAGCGAACGGCAAGGGAGCCGGCAAGCGATGAGCTCGGGGGACAGCGGCTGGCTAACGAGCCAGAAGACAGGAACGGCGACGGAGGCGGCTGACTCAGCCGACTCCGCGACCTCGGCCGCTTCTGTCGCCTCGGCGGAGAACGGAACGTCGGCCGTTAAGGGCGACCGCAATCCGTCGTTCACGCCGTCCGCGGGCGCGTCGGGCGGTGCCGCGTCGGGCGGTGCTGTGTCGGCTGCGGCCGCGCCGTCCACGCCGTCCACGACGTCCACGACGTCCACGGCACCGACCGGGACGGGCTCGTCTTACTCAGGGTCGTCTTACTCGGGGTCAGGGGCTTCGCGCTCGGGGACGGCCTATGCACCGCCGTCCGGGTACTCGAGGCCGGCTCCGGCGGGCGGCACCGGGGCCTCGCCGTCGGGTAACGGCTCCTCATCGAGCAACGGGTTCTCCTCCGGTGCGGCCTCGGCCGTCGGCGGGGCGGCCGCCGGCCTGGCGAACTCGGTGACCTCCGCCTGGCAGCGGCGCGGTTCGGCCAGGGGCATGCAGACGCGCAAGGCGCCCAAGCGCCAGGCGACCAAGCGCCAGGCGATGCTGACGCTCGCCCGGGTGGAGCCCTGGTCGGTCATGAAGTTCAGCTTTGTGGCCTCGGTCGTCGCGTTCATCATCCTGTTCGTCGCCGTAGCGGTGCTCTACATGGTGCTGTCCGCGCTCGGCGTCTTCGACTCGCTCCAGCACACGGTGTCGTCGATCACGTCCAGCCAGAGCTCAACAGGGACGAACATCTCGCACTGGTTCTCCGCGTCGCTGATCCTCGGCTACACGGCGATGCTCGGGGCGCTGAACATTGTGCTGATCACCGCGATGTCCACGGTCGGATCGGTGATCTACAACCTGATCGCCAAGACCATTGGCGGCATCGAAGTTACCCTCCGCGAGACGGACTGAAGCAGTCTCTGAGATGCGATAGAGTAGCCAAGTCTTCTTTCCGGGAAACCCCGATGGGGGTATAGCTCAGTCGGTTAGAGCGCTTCCCTGATAAGGAAGAGGTCCCAGGTTCAAGTCCTGGTACCCCCACTGGCCTGACCTGGCAGTTCGGTCAGATTGGCCCTAGAAGACAAAGCGAGTGGCCCTACAGCTTGTAGGGCCACTCTCGTTTTTCTGGGCTACGTCACGCGGCTTCGCTGTCCTTGCCAACCTAAGGCTTGCGCAGACGTGGCGTAGCTCGTGGGCGGTGTACTTGACGATCCCGTCCGGGTGGGCCGCCGTGTAGCCGTGAGCCAGCTTCAGGTAGCGGCGCCACATCGCGTAGCCGAGGTAGCCGCCCCGTTCGCCGTTGACTAGCCTTGTGTAGAGCTTGCCTGTGGACAACCGTCCGGTC
>JAWWPV010000649.1:0-3591 GCA_033854775.1 Trebonia sp. | reverse complement strand
GGCAAGCGGCAAGTCCCAGGTGGCGGTGGCCCTCGAGCCGCCTACCTTGCACGAATTCGAACCCGACCACCTGGTGGCGGAGCCGGAGTAACCCTCCTGGTCGGCGTTTCTCTATCACCGGGGCTGGCGGTGCGGCTCGGGTTGGTTCGCTCTGCGACGCGGGATTCGATACACTACATCGGCGCGGTCCGGTAGCCCCGGAGCCGTGTGGTCAATGGGGTATAGGGTAATTGGCAGCCCGACAGATTCTGGCTCTGTTAGTCTAGGTTCGAGTCCTGGTACCCCAGCGAAACTCAGGCGACCCATGTGCTGTAAGAGAGCACCGGGTCGTCTTGTTTTTATCGTGGGGGACGTCCCATACCCCCGATGCCTCGCTTCGCCCGGCGACGGTGTGGGTATCAGGTGCATCGTGGGTCATGTGCTCGTACAGGCTGCTCTCAACGGCGGGACGACAAGGGTGGCGCATCCGGCTGTGCCGTTCAGTCCCGCTGAACTCGCCGCGCAGGCGCGGGCCGCCGCCGATGCCGGGGCCGGGGCGTTCCACGTGCATCCGCGGGACGGTTCGGGGGCGGAGACGCTAGCGGCGGAGCACGTGCTCGCCGCGGTGGCCGCGGTTCGCGGGGCGACGGGATTGCCGGTTGGGGTGACCACCGGGATCTGGGCCGTCGAAGGGGACGTTCAGCGGCGGCTGGCGCTCGTCCAGCGGTGGACGGGCCCGGACCGGCCGGACTACGCCTCGATCAACATGAACGAGCCGGGCATCGAGGAACTAGCCGACCTGCTCACCAGGCTGGGCATCAGGATCGAGGCCGGTGTCTGGACGGCCGCCGACGCCCGGGTGCTCGGGGCGAGCGGCTTTGGTCACCGGCTCTTGCGGGTGCTGCTTGAACCAGAGGAACTCACCCAAGCCGAGGCCGTCACGACCGCCGCCGAGGCCGCGGCGGAGCTGGCCAGGCTGGGCATCACCGCCCGTCAGGTACGCCACGGGTACGACCTCGCCACCTGGGGCGTACTCCGCGCCGCGATCGCGGACGGCCAGGACATCAGGATCGGCCTTGAGGACACGACGGTGCTACCCGACGGCTCGCCCGCATCCGGGAACGCCGACCTGGTCGCCGCGGCCGCCCGCCTCGTCCCCGAATCCTGATATTTCCGACGCACCCAGCTGCGGCAACGGCTCGTGTTGGCTGCACTCACCCGGAGGCGGTATGGTGTAGCTCGCCGGGGATGCGGAACCCCCGGCGACATCTCGGCCCCGTCGTCTAGAGGCCTAGGACGTCGCCCTCTCAAGGCGGTAACGCCGGTTCGAATCCGGTCGGGGCTACATCAGCCGAGGCCCTTGCCCGCAGAAAGCGCGGGCAGGGGCCTCGTAGCGTTTACAGTCAGTGCGCGGCGTGGAGCACGCCGAGTGTCTCAAGCCCGTGAAGGAAAAGCTGCACGCCGACGGCGGCGAGCAGGATGCCGAGCAGCCGGGAGAGCACCTCGAGGATGCTCTCGTGCGTCCGGCTCAGCAGCGGCGCGAATACCACGGCGCACAGCGCGTCAACGAGCGCGACCAGCGCGAACGCCCCCGCGATAACCCACCGCGCGCCCCAGTCGCCCGCTGAAAGCGACACTTCCAGGTCGGCGGCGATCGCCAGCGGGCTGACCACGAACGGCAGCAGCATTGCCCGGAACCCCATCCTGAACGGGTGTGACGGATCGGCGCCCTCCTCGCCGCCCTCGCCGTCAGGTATCGCCTCGGCCGGGGCCTCCACGTGGTCGAAATGGATGCCGAGCACCAGCCCGACCGCGTAGATAAAGAACACGAGGCCAGAGGCCAGCGCCAGGGCGGCTGAACTGATGTGGAAGAACGTCGCCAGCCAGGGAGCGGTGAGCGCGCAAAGAGTACCCACGATGGCCGCCGTGAGCGCGGTGGCCGCGGCCACCAAGCGCAGCGAGCGGACGTCGAGGGTCCGGGCGATCCGCGCGAACGAGAGCAACACCTTCTGCGGCCCGGCCAACGCCAGGAACGTGATGAAGGTGTCGGCGAGGTTGAGACTGGCCATGACTCATGATGATGGCGCGGCGGCACGCGCAGTACCAGCAACCCCACGCTTTGTCTGCCCCAAGTGTCTCGGCCGTGTATGATCGACCGCGTGTCACGGTTGTATTGGCGCTTTACGACGGCTCCGGGTGGAGCCGTGCGTAGTCACGCGCGCTAATAATCACCCGGAGCCAGCCATGGGCGCGGCAACGGCCTCGCCCGAATTCAGAGGGCGTAGCTGGCTCGCGGAAAACCCCGGGTACAGCGTACCCAGGAGGAGAAAACCCCGATGTCGCGCGTCAGTGATACAAGAATTGTCGGCTACGAGCCATTGCTGTCCCCCGGGGCCCTGCTCCGCGAGCTACCGCTCGGTGAGGCGGAGCAGGAGGCGGTGGAGCGCGCCAGGGCTGAGGTCCGCGCCGTGCTCGACGGTGCCGACGACCGGCTGCTCGTGGTCACCGGCCCCTGCTCGGTCCACGACCCGAAGGCGGCGCTCGACTACGCGGCCCGCCTTGCGGACCTGCGGGAACGGCTCGCCGACGACCTGCTGATCGTGATGCGCGTGTACTTCGAGAAGCCGCGCACGGTGACGGGCTGGAAGGGCCTGATCAACGACCCGGGCATGGACGACTCCTATGACGTGCACCGCGGCCTGCGCACCGCCCGCCGCCTGCTGCTCGACATCGTGGGCTCGGGAATGCCGGTGGGCTGCGAGTGGCTTGACCCGATCACCCCGCAGTACATCGCCGACACCGTGAGCTGGGGCGCGATCGGTGCCCGCACGACCGAGAGCCAGGTGCACCGCCAGCTCGCGTCGGGCCTGTCGATGCCGATTGGGTTCAAGAACGGCACCGACGGCGACGTCCAGGTAGCGGTTGACGCGCTCCGCGCCTCGGCGACCAGCCACACGTTCTTCGGCGTGACACAAGCCGGCGCTGCCGCCGTGGTGACCACGAGCGGCAACGCCGACACCCACGTGATCCTGCGCGGCGGCCGCAGTGGCCCGAACTACTCGTCCTCGCACGTGAGCAAGGCCCTTGACCTGGTCTCGGCCGCTGGCCTGCCGCGCCGCATCATGGTCGACGCCAGCCACGGCAACAGCGGCAAGGACCACACCCGCCAGATGGGCGTCGCCGAGTCCCTCGCGGAGCAACTGGCCGGCGGCCAGCACGGCGTGGTCGGCGTGATGCTTGAGTCGTTCCTGGTGGCGGGCCGCCAGAACCCGGGCGACCCGGCGACGCTGACCTACGGTCAGTCCGTCACGGACGCCTGCATGGACATCGAGATGACGACGTCCGCCCTGGACACGCTCGCCACGTCCGTACAGGCCCGCCGCCGCTCCTCTTCATATTGATCCCGAACGAGTTGTTGTTTCACGTCGTCGCGTCCTATGACACTGCGGTCGCGGGGGCGGAGGGATCGCCCCCGCTCCCCGCTTGGGGGAGTGGCTCACCCGCGGCGGGCTTTTGCGGACTGTAGTAGGTAGCGGCCCGCCGTCTCGTATTGTTCTTCCGAGAGGGCTAGGTGCTGCCTTGCGGCGAGGACGTTCCGCAGGTGGCGTTGCA
>JAWWPV010000648.1:0-4778 GCA_033854775.1 Trebonia sp. | reverse complement strand
AGGATTGGGTAGACGACGTCACCTAGACTTGGTGAATTGTGCGCGCGGGGTCGAAATTATGGTTAGCCGGTAGGCCGGACTGGGGGGTGGCTGGAATCGCGGACGCATTCCCGTATTACAAGTGGCGGGCAGGTGGTTCAGGTCCCGGTGAGCATGCCGAACCACTGCACGGCGCCGTAGGCTTCGAACCGCTCTACCTCGGTGAACCCCAGCTTCGCCGCGAGGCGCATCGAGCGGGCGTTGGCGGTCTGGGTAAAGAGCACCACCGGCTCGCCAGGAAGCTCGCCGGCGAACCAGCCGAGTGCCGCTGCGCACGCCTCGGCGGCGTACCCGAATCCCCACGCCTCCGGCAAGAACAGGTAGCCGAGCTCGGCCTTCTCGGCAGCAGCCGCAGGACCGTGCCCCGCTGCTCTCCTGAGAATGATCTGGCCGATCATGGCTCCGCCGAGATCGACAGGCGGCCAAGCGACGGGCCCCAGGTCTGCCATGCGCGCAGGCTAGCAGATGGTCAAAGAGGAACAGAAGCCAGCCACGAAACGGCCTATCGCTATTCCCGCACCGGGAGGGTTTTGCTTTCATGTAAGAAAAACAGCTTATTAGCGGTAAATCCTTCATGATCATGGACTGGGCTGCGGGGGTCCGGGTTAGTCCATGAAGGCGCCGCCGTTGACGGCCAGCGCCTCGCCGGTGATGAAGCGGGCGTCGGGGCCGGCCAGGAAGGCGACGGCGCGCGCGACGTCGTGCGGGGTTTCCAGGCGGCCGAGCGGGGTGTCGTCGATGTACAGCTGCCTGACCTTGTCTTCTGTCGTGCCGCGGAGGGCGGCCTCCCAGCCGAGTTCCCTGTCCTGCATCGGGGTGGCGACGTAGCCGGGGCAGACGGAGTTGACCGTGATGCCGTGCGGCGCGAGCTCGAAGGCCATCGCCTGGGTGAGGCCGACGACGCCGAACTTGGAGGCCACGTAGTCGGCGAGGTAGGGGACGCGGCCCTGCTTGCCGGCCATCGAGGCGACGTTGACGATCACGCCGCCCGCAGCTGCTCCTCGGTCAGCGGCGCCGATCATGACCGCGGCGGCGGCCTGGCCGCACAGGAAGATCCCCTCCAAGTTGACGGCCAGGGTGCGGCGCAGGTCTTCCGGTGTGACGTCGAGGAAGCGCTGCATCTTGGAGATGCCCGCGTTGGAGACCCAGACGTCGATCGCGCCGTGCCGTTCCGCCACGCTCTCGGCGACGGACTTCGCCTGGGCGGCGTCGGTGACGTCGAGGGCCATGGCGGTGGCGTCTGGGTTGCCAACGCGGGCGAGTTCCTTCGCCGTGGCTTCGGCGGCGGCGAGGTTGAGGTCAGTGACGACGACGGAGTGGTCCCGCGCAGCGAGCTCGGCGGCGACGGCGCGGCCGATGCCTGACCCGGCACCGGTGACGACGGCGATCTTCTTGGTCATGACGTCCTCCTGGCTAGCCTGTGGGAGATCGGGGTGAGCGCGACGCCCGCGTCGCGGTAGAGCTGGTAGGCCTCGGTGTACCTGGCGGCGTGGGCGGGGTCCGGCTCGATCGGCGCCCCGATCGTGACCATGCCGGGCACGCTGGCCGCGGCGGCCCACGCCTGCGGGGTCGGGGTGCCCGCCGTGCCGACCGCGCCAGTGCCGACTGCAGCCGCGAGGGCGGCGCCGAGGGCGGCGCCCGGATGGTCAAGGACCGGTTCGAGTGCGACGCCGAGCGCGTCGGCGAGGATCTGTTTCCACACCATGGACTTCGACCCGCCGTTGGAGACCCTGGCGGTGGGACGCAGCGCAACCTTCCGTTCGGAAAAAACTTCTGTGTGATGCCGGAAGCCGTAGGCGATGCCCTCGAGAATCGCCCGGTACATGTCGCCGCGGGTATGCCCGAGGTGCAGGCCGAGGAACGCGCCGCGCAGGTCGGGGTCGTGCAGCGGCGACTTCTCGCCGAGGAAGTACGGCAGGCAGATGAGCTCGGCCGGCGTGGCCGCGATCGCCTCCGCTTCGAGCTCGGCGACCGGCGCAGGGTTGGCAGCGGAGCCGCTGACGGACTGGAACCAGCGGATCAGCGAGCCCGACGTGGCCATGCAGCCGTTGGGCAGCCAGAGCCCGGCCACCGGGTGGGCGTCGAGGTAGAGCCGCTCGTCCACGAGCGGGTGGCCGCTGACCACGAGAATGTCGCCCGCACCGCCGAGCTTGACCAGCCAGTCGCCGGGGCTCGCGAGGCCTGCGGCGTAGGCGGACAGCACGTGGTCCGCGCCGCCCGCGACGATCGGGGTGCCCGGCCGTAGCCCGGTCTCGGCGGCCGCGCTCCGCGACACCTCACCGATGACCGTGCCCGGGTCGGCGACCGGGGGGATGACCTGCGGCTTGATCCCCGCCAGGCGCGCGAGCGCGTCCCGCACCGGGTGCAGCGGCGTCAGCGCGCCGTCCTGGCCGAGCTCGAACAGGCCGCTTTCCAGTGCCCAGTTCCGCTCCACGTGCGGCGCCGCGCCGAGCCTGGTGGCGAGCCAGTCGTAGGAGCCTTGCACGGTGGCGGCGGACGCCCAGGCGTCCGGCTCGTGCCTGGCGAGCCATAGCAGGGTCGGGCCGACCGACTGCTGGGTGAGCGCCGAGCCCGTGCGCGCGACGAAGTCCAGGTCTGGCAGCGCGGCGGCTAGCTCGCGGATCTCCGCGGTGGCGCGGGCGTCGTTCTGGAGGATGGCACTGCGCAGCGGGCGGCCGCCGTCATCGACCGGGATGACGGCGGGGACCATGCCGGTAGTCGCGACGGCGGCGATATCGGCGGCGGTGACGGACTTCCCCGTGCCAGTGTTTCCCGGGGCCGTGGAGGCCGCCGCGAGCACGGCGGGCACGAGCGAGGCGAGGTTCGCCCACCACTGCGCCGGGTCCGCTTCCGCCCAGCCGGGGTGCGGCGAGGAAAGCGCCACCGGCTCGCTGGCCTGCGCCACGACGCCGGCCGCCGGGTCGGCGAGTACCACCTTGGTAGAGGTGGTGCCGATGTCAATGCCGAGTACGAGAGGCACGGTACTTGTCACGCCGACGCCGAGCGGGCCGCGTCCACGAACCGCTTGGCCCGTTCCGGGTCCACCGGGTTCCACGTGTAGCCGTCGACCTTGAGTGAGCTGCCCACGATGCAGCCGTCGACGTACTTGAAGTACCGGTCGATGGTCTCGGCGCGGGCGCCGGTGTTGAGCAGCACCGGCACGTTCGCGTCCACCGCCTCCCTGACCGACGCGATCACCGAAAGCTCCGGTTCCGCTCCCGCCATCGCGCCGGACACCAGGATCACGTCGGCCAGGCTGGAGACCACCGTGGACTTCGCGATCGCGGCCGGCGTGCGGCTGCCCACGCTCGTGGCGAACTCCGGTGTGATGTTCATGAACACCGCAAGGTCGGTCACGTCCAGGCGGCGCCGCTCGCGCAGCAGCTGGGCCGCGTCCGGCGACCACAGGCCCATGTCGGACTCCCACGCGCCGGTGGCGACCTCGCGGATGAAAGACGCGCCGGTGGCGGCCGCGACCGCGAGGGCGCAGCGCGCGTCCCACAGGAAGTCGACGCCGAAGGGCACGCCGTCCGGCTTGCACTCGGTGACGACGCGGGTCAGCGCGGCGGCGGACTCAAGGCCGGCCTGGAGCTGGTAGGGCCGGTCGTTCTCGTTGCAGAAGAGCACCGCGTCGAACCCGGCGCTCAGCAGCACGTCCACGTCCCTGCGAACGGCCGCGATCGCGCCCGGCAGGCCGGCGTCGGCGTCGTAGAGCGGCGTACCCGGCAGAGCAGGGACGTGCGCCATCGCGATCAGCGGCTTGCCGGCGGGGAAGATACTGCGGAAGCGGGACAAGGTAGGTCACTCCAGAGGCTCGTCTTGCTTGCGTCTTCTGTGGCGAGACTACGACGCTCGATGTGAGTTGTACCGAAGAGTACGGCGTCTCGGAGATGACGATCAGGCGCGACCTGGAGACGCTCGAGGCCGACGGTCTCGCCCGCCGGGTGCGCGGCGGCGCGATCTCCGTGGTCAGCCGTTCCTACGAGCCGCCGCTCGCCGTGCGGGCCACGACGGCGAGCGCGGCCAAGACGGCCATCGGCACCGCGGCGGCGGACCTGGTCAACGACGGGGACACGGTCATCATCGACGTGGGCACCACCACGCTGGAACTGGCCAGGGCCCTGCACGGCCGCCGTGGCCTCACCGTGGTCACCGCGTCCCTGCCGATCGCCGTTGAACTCGGCAACGACCCCGATATCCGGGTGCTCGTCACCGGCGGCCAGGTCCGCAACGGCGAGCTGTCACTGACGGGCGGGGCGGCCGAGGACGCGTTCGGCGCGCTCAACTGCGACCTGGCGTTCATCGGCGTGGCCGGGATCTGCGCGAGGCCCGGTCTTACCGAGTACAACCCGGACGACGCGCGGGTCAAGCGCGCCGCGATCGCCGCGGCCAGGCGGGCGGTCGTGCTCGCCGACAGCTCGAAGCTTGGCCGGGTCGCGTTCGCCACCGTGGCGCCGCTGTCCGCGGTGGACGCCGTCGTGACCGACGCGCCGGCCGCCCACCCGGTGGTCGGCGAACTCGCGGCGGCGGGGGCCGAGGTCATCGAGGCGAAGGTGCCCGACGCGGCCCTGACGGGCGCAGCGGGATAGTCGCCGCCACCCCGGCGCTGGCCGGATGAGTACACCGTGGAGGACGCCGTCGTCCTCGGAAACCTGCTGATGAGCCTGCTACGGCACAGTGACCGGGTGACCGCCGCCTGCCTGGCGCAGCTAGTCAATGTGATCGCTCCCATCAGGACC
>JAWWPV010000647.1:0-4466 GCA_033854775.1 Trebonia sp. | reverse complement strand
GGCCGGCATGACCTGCGGGCGGGGTCGCCTGACCTGTCCGCCTTCCCCCGGTCCTGGTGGCTGTCCGCCGCGCGCAAGGCACTATCCGTCGCGCCTGCCCAGGCGCTTGGCTACGGCGACCCCCGTGGGCTGCCAGCGCTGCGCGCCGTGCTGGCGGGTTACCTGGCCCGCGCTCGCGGCGTGCGGGCTAGCCCGGACCGGATCGTCGTCTGCACCGGGTTCACCCAGGGGCTGGCCCTGCTGTGCCAGGTGCTGCCCGGCGCCGGTATTACGAGGATCGCGGTCGAGGAATACGGCCGGCCGGGCCCGGTCAGGACTCTCACCGCTTCCGGGCTCGCGCCCGCCATGCTCGCCGTCGATGACGGCGGCGCCATCCTTGAACCGGTACCCGCGGCGGAGGCGATGCTGCTCACTCCGGCGCACCAGTTCCCGCTCGGCCCGGTGCTGTCACCGCGGCGCCGGGCGGACGCTGCCCGCTGGGCCGCCGGGACCGGAGGGCTGATTATCGAAGACGACTACGACGGCGAGTTCCGCTACGACCGCCAGCCAGTCGGCGCGCTCCAGGCGCTTGCCCCCGAGCACGTCGTCTACGCCGGCACCGCGAGCAAGACCCTTGCTCCCGGGCTGCGGCTCGGCTGGCTGGTACTTCCCGCCCGCCTGGTCGACGCCGTGACCGACGCCAAGGCCATGGCCGACGGGCGCACGAGCAGCCTCGAGCAGCTCACGCTCGCCGAGTTCATCACCTCCGGGGCCTACGACCGGCACGTCCGGCGGCAAAGGCTCGACTACCGGCGCCGCCGCGACCGGCTCATCGACGCGCTCGCCCGGCACGCCCCCGACGTCCACCTCACCGGGGTCGCGGCCGGCCTGCACGCGGTCGTTGAGCTGCCCCGTGACCGGTCAGAACACCAGGTCGTCGCCCGCGCGGCCGCCCGGGGCCTGGCCATCGAGGGACTCGGTGACTACGCACTGCGCGACCACACCCGCGGACCCGCGCTGGTCATCGGCTACGCCGCACCGCCCGGTCACGCCTACACCGCCGCCCTCGCCCGGCTCATCGCGGCAATCCAGGACGAGTAGGCCGATGAGAATGGCCCACGTTCTCTCCCTAGAAGTGGATCTTTCTCACGGGCCGACTTCCATCTAGCGTCTGTTTCATGACAGCGAACGAGAACGGCATCACCGCCACCATCACACCTCAGGTCCCGGTCCGGCTCGACTTCGACGCGCACGCCGCCGGGTTTGCCCGCGCCCTGACCCAGCTGGACCGGGCCGCGACCAAGGAACTCGACGGGGCCGGCATCGACCCGCTGCTGCGGGAACTCGTCCGTGTCCGCGCGTCCCAGCTCAACGGGTGCGCCTACTGCATCGACATGCACACCAAGGACGCCCGGGCGGCCGGGGAAACCGAGCAGCGCCTGTACGCGCTGCCCGCCTGGCGGGAGACTCCCTTCTTCACCAACAGGGAACGGGCCGCGCTTGCCCTCACCGAGGACGTGACCCTGATGGCCCGCGAGCACGTGCCGGACGCCGCCTACGCGGCCGCCGCCGAACAGCTCACGCCAGGCGAGATCGCCGCCCTCCTCGCCCTGATCGTCACGATCAACGCCTGGAACGCGATCGGCGTGACCGCCCGTGCCTGGACCCCGGGCTCCTACCAGCCCTGACCCCGGCCGGCAGGACCGGCGCCCTCACGCCGCTCCGCCGCCGTCGGCCATGCCGGGCATCGCATGGTGCGCGTGTCCGTTCCCGCCTTCGGAGGGCTCGGGGGCGCCGCCCATCATCCGCAGCATCGACAGCCCGCCGGTTCGCGCGAACCTGGCGATCAGGATGACGGCCAGGAGCAGGAAGACGATGTTGAGCCAGGTGGTGTAGTCCCAGGACACGCCTTGGTCGGGGATCTTCGCGGTGGCCCGGTTAGGAATCAGTCCAAGGCCGCCGAAGACCAGCTCGATCACGTACCCGGCCGCGGCCATCGCGGCGAAGAACGTGCCGAGCAGGAAGGCCGCCATCCTGGTGCCGTAGTACTTGCGGTAGATGTTCAGGATCGGCGCGATGATCAGGTCGGCGAAGATGAACGCGGCCACGCCGCCGAAGCTGATCCCGCCCTTCCACAGGACCACGGCAAGCGGCACGTTGCCGACCGAGCAGACGAACGAGATGATCGCCACCACCGGGCCCACCAGCGGGCCCCAGAGCTTCGCGAGCAGCGGGTGCCCGCTGAAGAAGAACGCGTTCCAAAAGCTGTCGGGCACCCAGGCGGCGATCGCGCCGGCGACCAGCAGCCCGATCACCAGGTCCCTGATGATCGCCGCCCATTCCATGACGAACACGTGGCTGACGGACGTGAACCCCTCCCGCGACAGCAGCCGCCCGGTGAACGAGCCCTCCCGCTTGACGGACATGTCCATCGCCGCGTGCCCCTCCATCGAGCCGGCAACCCCGCGGTCGGCCTGCTCGCGCGCCTTGACCAGCAGCTTGTCGCGCAGGAAGACGCGGAACAGGACGGCGATGAACACGATCATCAGCGGGCCGCCGGTGAACTCCGCGAGGGTGAACTGCCAGCCCATGAGCAGCGCCAGGATCACGCCGAGCTCGATGACCAGGTTGGTGGAGGCGATCTCAAAGGCCATCGCCGCGGTGAAGTTCGCTCCCTTGCGGAACAGCGCGCGGGCCAGCGCCACGGCCGCGTAGGAGCACGAGGATGACGCGGCGCCAAGACCCGACGCGATCACCAGCGTCCGCGGCCTGTCATCGCCAAGCAGCCGCACCACCGTGGACCTGCGAACGACGGCCTGGATCACCGCTGACAGCGCGAACCCCAGGATCAGCGCCCACGTGATCTGCCACGTCATCGACCCGGTAATCGAGAGGGCATGAAGCAGCGCGTGCATCTTTCCTTCTCTCCCTAGCTCTGCCGTCGTCCGGCGGCACAACACGCATACCCCCAGAGGGTATCCCATGGTGCAACTGACGCCACGGCAGCGCGTGAGCGTGGCCCGCAGCCGGCACACTGGCCAACGGGGAGCACGGGATGAGGCCGCGAGGTCAGGCAATCATGAACTCATGCCCTTGAAGGAGTTGTGGTACGCGCGAAACTAGGCGGGCGAGGCACCGGACGCGGCCGCGGAATTCCACCGTCAGCCGAGGTGAGGCGGCCCAGTAGTCCCGGGCGTGTCGCGGTGGCGCGGGCGGTCCGTTTCGCGGCTTGGCTTTGCTTCGGGCGGGTCCCGGGGTGGCGTTGTCCGCTGTGATTGCGGGTCATCCGGGCGGCGGCCCCCCAAAGCCGGCCGGTTCGCCCGTTATGCCCCGGTTTTCCGGCGCTGCGGGCCGGCTGTTTCCGTGATCGCGGGTCATCGGGGGCGGATATCGCCACTGTTGACCCGCAGTAACCTAGCAGGCGCATTGTGACCGGCGTGTTGTTCGGTTTTATGACGGTGAGACGGCAGCCTGCCGGGCATTTCCCCGCGGTGACCCGCGGTCACGGCCCCGGGCCGCCCGCGGCCTGAACCCATCCGAGCGCGCGCCGAACCCAATGCCGGGCATATCCGTTTTCCAGTGTGAGTGCGTGAGACGGGGACGACATTGGGCCAGGCGAGCCGACATCGGGTCGCCGGGATTTGGTGGTGGCGGTGGGGGTTGAGTGGGCCGAGCGGTCCGAGCCGGCCGACGCGCACGCCGACACCTGGCCCGGCCGACGGAGCCCACGCGGGGCCACCGACCTGAACACTGACCGCTACGGCCTTCCGGCCGCCGATCAGATCGTCGGCGGGGAGACTCTGGTCGTGCTTACAGATCCGGAGCGGCGGATGGCCGAGCACCACCGATACAGGGCCATCGTCGACCGTCCCCTCGACGCGGCACGCGTTGCCGGCCCGGCCAGCCCGGATGACCCTTCCATGCCTAACGCATCGACCCACGGGACCGGGCGCGACGTGCCTCCGACGCTGAGCCAACCGCCCGCGCCAGCGAGCGGGGCGTTAGCATGGGGCGCGTGCTTTCCCGACTTATCGCCCTCGTGTGGCAGCCGACGCCGAAGTCGCTGCGCGGGTGGGCCCTGGCGTCCGTGATCGCCAACGCGGTGATCATCTCCACCGGCGCGGCGGTGCGCCTGTCTTCGTCGGGCCTCGGCTGCCCGGACTGGCCGACGTGCACCAAGAGCAGCGTCGTGGCGGCGCACTCGGCCGGCCAGACGACGCTGAACACGTGGATCGAGTTCAGCAACCGGCTGCTGACCTACCCGCTTGTCGCGATCGCCGGCCTGACGTTCATCGCCTTCCTGCGGTACTACCAGGTCAGCGGGCGAGCCAGGAAGGACCTGGTCTGGCTTTCCGCGGTCTTGCCCCTGGGGGTCATCGCCCAGGCCGTGGTCGGCGGGATCGTCGTCCTGACCAAGCTGAACCCCGCGCTGGTCGCCGCCCACTTCCTGCTGTCGACGGCGATCATCCTCACCAGCGCGGTGGTCC
>JAWWPV010000646.1:0-4475 GCA_033854775.1 Trebonia sp. | reverse complement strand
GGCACCGGCGCGGCCAGGTCGACGACGACCGGCACGAATGCCAGCGTGGACCAGCCGCGCCTGGCACCATGGCCGCCGGCTTCCGTCCCCTGGGCCACGATGACGTCGGCACCGAGGTCCGTCGCCTGCCTGGCCTCGTCCAGAGTGGTGACCTGGATGATCAGCCTCGCGCCCGATGCGCGGACGGGCTCGGCGAGCGAGCGGGGATCGCCGAAGGACAGCATCACCGCGCTGGGCCCGGACTCAAGCGCCAGTTCGACCGTGCCCCTGTCGACCGCCCAGCTCAGGAAGCCGACTCCCCACGGCCCGCGCGTGCCGTTTGTCACGATCGGCAGCTCGCGGGCCAGCCAGTCCCGGTCGCCGTTGCCGCCGCCGAGCAGCCCGAGCCCGCCGGCGTTGCTAACCGCCGCCGCCAGCGCCCCGCCCGCCGCCAAGCCCATCGGGGCAAGCGCGATCGGATACCGGAGTCCGAGCAATTCGGTGAACGCCGTGCGCAGCGCCATGGCCGCACCCTCCGTCGGTCAGCGTCTAGTCACAGGAAGCCGTGGGCTCGCCACACGGCGGCGGCGCTTGGGTGCAGGGGCACGTCCTGCGGCGTGGACGGCGACTCGCGTGCCATCCGCTCAAGCGGCAGCGGCGGCTGGTTGGGGGCGCCGATGTCCCAGACGATCGTGTCCCTGCGGCTGATCAGCGCCTGGCAGAACTTCTCGACGAGCGCGGCGGGCGCGTCGGCACGGCAGTAGATCGGCCAGCCGCTGTAGTCGACCGTGGGAATGTCGGCGGGCAGCGACGGGTACCTGGACTTCTCAAGCAGGCCGCGGCGGAACCCCTGGCCCACCAGGGCGTCCAGGTGAGGGTCACTTAGCGGCAAGAACGAGGCACCCGCGCCGGCCACCAGGTCGGCCCACATTATGACGCCCTCGTCGAAGATGGCGTCGATCTCACCGGCCTTCAGCCGCCCCATCCGGGACGGGTCGTTCGGCATGGGCTGGTCGAAGCTGATCTCGCCGCCCCACGCCTCGAGGTCGGAGAGGGTGAACCCGTGCTCGTGCAGCACGACGTCCACCATGATCGGCGTGCACGCGTCGATCGAGCCGCGCACCGACACCCGCAGCGGGTACCGGCGCTCGGCGATGTCCGTGAGGCTGGTGAACCCGAGCCCGGTCGCTACCGCGAACCCAAGCTGGTCGTAGTGCGGCAGCACGGCGATCACCGCCACGTCCCTCTTGTCGTCGAACGCGCCGGTGCCGCGGTGCGCCATGGTCAGCATGGCGGCCGGGTTCAGTGTCGACACGTCGACAAGGCCCGCGTGCACCTGGTCGATGACGTCAGGGTGATTGGCGCCGTAGAAGCTGAACCTGCCGGGCCCGGTGTGGCTTTCCATCACGACGGTCACGGCCCGGTGCGACCAGTCGTTGCCGAGCATCATCTCCCTGGCCACGTCGAGGAAGAGCATCGGCCTCAGGTTTGTCGGGTCCACCGGGGCGACCGGCCGAAACTCAGCTGCCATGGTTCCTCCTCCGTTGCGGCTCACCTGAGAATTTCAAAGCGGTGATACTCCGCGCAACCGAGCAGGTCAGCCGTAACAGAGCGGTTCTGCCCCGCGGAGTCTTCCCCGCCCGCGCCCGCGGCCGTGATCTCGGGGGTGGGGCGGTGCTCGTCGGTGATGCCAAGGTCTGCGGCCGGCGCCTCGAGGATGTAGGCGCCGTCAAAGGCGATGCACATACTGGTCACGGTAAATGCGGCCCGGGCCCCGGGCTTCTCCAAAACTGATCGCTTTCAGCTGGCCTCCGCACCGCGGCGCGGCCGGACCTGGCCCTTCTCAGGAGGACGTCGCACGTGGCATGACAAACGGACAAGACCGAGCAGGAATCGAGAAGCGCGGGCCCGCGGAGCGTCGTTAGCGTGGCCGCATGACTTCCATCGAATCACTGACACTCGACGTGGCTGACCCCGCGGCCGCCGAGCGCTTCTACGCTGTCGCTTTCGGGCCGGACACCCCGCTGCGCTTCAGGTCCGCGCAGGCGCCGACGAACGGCTTCCGCGGGTTTACGCTGTCGCTCACGGTGTCGCAGCCCGCTAACGTCAAGGCCCTCGTCGACGCGGCCATCGACGCCGGCGCCACAGTGCTGAAACCGGTCGCGAAGTCGCTCTGGGGCTACGGCGGCGTCGTGCAGGCCCCGGACGGGACGATCTGGAAGGTCGCGACCTCCGCGAAGAAGGACAAGGGCCCGGCTACCCGGCAGATCGACCAGATCGTGCTCCTGCTCGGAGCCGCGGACGTGGCGGCGAGCAAGCGGTTCTACACCGACCGCGGCCTTTCCGTCGCGAAGAGCTTCGGCAAGTACGTCGAGTTCGCCACTCCGTCCAGCCCCGTCAAGCTGGGCCTCTACGGCCGTCGCGCCCTGGCCAAGGATGCCGGCGTGCCCCCGGAGGGTTCCGGGCCGCACCGGCTCGCGATCGGCGGCGACGCCGGCTCCTTCACCGACCCGGACGGGTTCGAGTGGGAAGCCGCCGCGGGATAAGGGCGGCGGCGCGGGTCAGGCATACGATGCCTTAGCGCGGGCGAGCGCGCTGGCGTAGGACACGAGTGCCACGCCGGTCAGCAGCGCCATCGACAGGGACACGCCGTTCCGCCCGTCCCGGACGAACAGCTCGCCGGCCGCGAACGCTCCGATGATGGCGACGAGCCCGGTAGCAGCGAAGGCGATCATCAGCCTGTCTTTCGCGCGGATGGCCCCTGTCACCAGGACGATCGCCGCGCAGATCAAGAGGGTTCCGAGCAGGGCGTGAAGCGTGAGGCCAAGGGGAGCGGTTCGTACCTCCTTGATGAACCCGGCGTGCTCGTCCGCGGGCGGGACCGGGATGAACAGGTTCAGGATCATGCCGAGCCCGAACTGGAAGACGAGGACGATGAGCGTCATCAGGCAATCGCGGCCCAGGCTCGCCGGTCCTGGCAAGCGCAAATGGCTGTCAGCAGCGTCGCGAGTGAGGAGCCTGCCTGCTGGACTGGACACGGTCACCTTCCCATCCCCCCCGCCACGCGGGGTGCAGTCGTGTCGTGGTCGCAAGTGCCTTGCGGCCCGCGGCGGATGTGCGGCCGCTTCTCCTTAAATTAGCAGCTCGGTTACTCAATGTAATTGATTGGACTACGCATCGGAGTGTCCCGCGCCGGCAGCCGGGCGGCGACCATGACTACCTCGTCCTCGTCTCCGCACTGTTCGCGCTAGGTTGTGCCATGCGCATTGGTATCTCGCCGTACGGGCAGGACCGCGCCGCGGCCCTTGAGCTGGCCGGGGCGGCGGTCGCCGGGGGCATCGACACCCTGTGGCTGGGCGACGGGCTGTTCAGGCGGCCTGACTTCGCGGGATGGCAGGGCGGTCTTGAGTCACTGACCGAGCTCGCCTACCTGGCCGGCCGCCACCCCGGCGCCCGGATCGGCATCACGGCGGCGGTGCTGCCGGTGCGTGACATCGACTGGCTGGCCCGCGAGTCGGCCACGCTCGACCAGCTCACGGCGGGCAATTTCGTGCTCGCGGTGGCCGCGGGCTTCTGGGCGGACGAACTCGCCTACCGGGGGATCGACCCGGCCGGGCGCGGCGCCGAGTTCCGGCGGCGCCTTGACGAACTGCTGGCCAAGCTGGCCGGGGACACGCTCTCGCCGGAGCCGTATACCCCGAAGGGGCCGCCCGTGTGGCTGGCCGGCGAGCGCGTCACCCTGCGCCTGGCCGCCGGGCTCGGCCTGCCGTTCCAGGCATCGCGGGCCACCCCGGCCGAGCTGGCGCCGACCGCGCGGCTCTGGAAGGAGCTGGGTGGCGGCCTGCTCGCGCACCGGGTCTACGCAGAAGCCGGGACCGACGTGCCTGACGGGGAGCAGGTGGCGCGGCACGTGGTGGCCGGGTCGGCCGCCCAGCTGACGGAGGCGTTCGCGGCCTACCGGGAGCTGGGCGTCGGGGACCTGTCCGTCGTACTCGGGCACGATGACGCCAGCGCGATGCGCACCCTTGAGGTGCTGCTCAGCGACGTGCTGCCCGCAATGCCCGGGTAACCGCGCGGAAACCCGCTCCGCACACAATCTAGACGTGATCAACATTCGCCCGGACGCCTGGTTCGCGACCGAGGAGGTAGAACCGGGCACCTGGCTGGTCGGCGAGCCCGGCCACGTCAACTGCTTCCTCGTTGAGGGCACCGAACGGGCCGTCCTCATCGACACCGGACTCGGCATCGCGGACATCGGGTCGGCGGCGCGGCGGCTGACGGACAAGCCCGTCCTGGTCGTCAACACGCACAGCCACAGCGACCACCGCGGCGGCAACTGGCGCTTCGCCGACGTGGCCGCCCACCCGCTGGCGGCCGGGACGCTGACCGGGCCGGTTGGCGAGGACCAGCTCGCGGGGTACCTGGAGGTCGCCCGCGAGCAACTGGCCGCCTATCAGCGCGCCAGGGAAGCCGACGACCGGTTCTTCCACCTGTTC
>JAWWPV010000645.1:0-8023 GCA_033854775.1 Trebonia sp. | reverse complement strand
TCCGGCGACGTTCGCGTTAGCCGGCGGTTGGCACGGCCGCGTCACTCGGCGGAGAAGAGGTCCTCTAGCTCCTGTTCGACGTCCTGCGACGTGACGAAGAACAGCTCGTCGCCAGCCTGCAGCGGGTCCTGCGGCTGCGGCACGAGCACCCGTCCCTCGCGCAGGATGGCGACGAGAGCCGCGTCGGCGGGCCACTCGATCGAGCCGACCTGCTGGCCCGCCAGCGGCGCGTCGGCGGCCAAGGTCAGCTCGACCAGGCTCGCCTCGCTCGACCCGAACGACATCAGCCGCACCAGGTCGCCCACGCTCACCGCTTCCTCGACGAGCGCCGACAGCAGGCGCGGCGTCGAGACGGCCACGTCGACGCCCCAGGACTCGTTGTAGAGCCACTCGTTGCCCGGGTGGTTCACCCGCGCCACGACCCGGGGCACCCCGTACTCCGTCTTGGCGAGCAGCGACACGACCAGGTTGACCTTGTCGTCGCCGGTCGCCGCGACGACCACGTTGCAGCGGTCGAGCGCCGCGTCGTCGAGCGAGCTGATCTCGCACGCGTCGGCGAGCAGCCACTCCGCGCGCGGCACGCTGTCCACCTTGATAGCGCTCGGTTTCTGGTCGATCAGCAGCACCTCGTGACCGTTCTCAAGCAGCTCGCGGGCGATGGACCTGCCCACGGCCCCCGCCCCGGCGATCGCGACCCGCATCATTGACCACTCCCGTCCCGCTTCGCGAGGGCACCGCAGATCCGGTCGAGGTCAGACTCCTTGGCGATGACGTGCACCACGTCCCCTTGCTGGAGCACGGTGCCCGCCTGCGGGACGATCGCCTCGCCCAGCCGGTCGATGTAGACGACCCTCGTCGCCACCGACGCCTCGACCATCTTCACCGGCTCGCCGATCCAGTCGGGGCACACGGCCACCTGGCTGAGCACGACCTTGCCGGTCGCGTCCCGCCAGAGCGGCTCGGTGCTCTCCGGCAGCAGCTTGCGCAGCATCTGGTCGGCCGTCCAGCGCACGGTCGCGACCGTCGGGATGCCGAGCCGCTCGTAGACCTCCGCCCGCCGCGGGTCGTAGATGCGCGCGGCGACCTGCTGGACGCCGAATGTCTCGCGCGCCACCCGGGCCGCGATAATGTTGGAGTTGTCGCCGCTGCTGACGGCCGCGAAGCCATCAGCGCGCTCGATCCCCGCCCGGGCAAGCACGTCGCGGTCGAAGCCGATTCCGGTCACCCGGTCGCCCTTGAAGGACGGGCGGAGCCTGCGGAATGCCTCCGGGTCACGGTCGATGACCGCGACCGTATTGCCCCGGTCTTCCAGGATGTGGGCGAGCGTCGAGCCGACCCGCCCGCAACCCATGATCACGATATGCACGACCCGTCCTTTCACGGTCCGTTGCCGCGTCCGGCGCCTGCACAGGGCGCCCCGCCAAAGTTATGCCCTCACATGGGAGAATGCGACTCCACAAGAAGGAGAATCTGATGCCGGGTGTCGTGCCATCAGCACAAGACGGTCGTCTCCCTGGGGGACGACCCCCTGTACCCCCGGGGGACCGGCCAGGCCGGAGGCGGCCAGGAGCCGTCGGC
This sequence comes from Trebonia sp., assembly GCA_033854775.1. GTDB lineage: Bacteria > Actinomycetota > Actinomycetes > Streptosporangiales > Streptosporangiaceae > Trebonia. The sequence goes on along the minus strand of JAWWPV010000645.1, from coordinate 6,445 downwards.
GGAGTCGCTCCCTGGGCGGCGCGGGCCGGATCGGAGACCGCACCGCCCGTGCCAGGCCGTCAGGGCCAGCCCGCGGAGGCGCCGGGGCCCGCCGAGGCGGCGGGGCCAGTCCAGCAGGAGAGCGCGCCCTTCACGGTGGGCCAGGACGTTGAGGTGACCATCGAGGACGTGGCGCAGGGCGGCTCGTGCGTCGCCCGGCCAGCGGGCCTGCCCGTGATGTTCGTGCGGCACGCGCTGCCCGGCGAGCGCGTGGTGGCGCGCGTGACGGAGGTCACCGCCAAGTTCGCCCGCGCCGACGCGGTCGAGATCCTCCGGGAGTCCCAGGACCGGGTGAAGGCGCCGTGCCCGCACGCCCGCCCCGGCGGCTGCGGCGGCTGCGACTGGCAGCACGCGACCCTCCCCGCCCAGCGCTCCCTCAAGGCCGCGGTCGTCGCCCAGCAACTGCGCCGCCTCGCCGGAATCGACCGCGAGGTGACGGTCGAGCCGCTCCCCGGCGACGCTCCCGAGATAACAGCAACAAGCGGTGCGCCGGGCCTTGGCTGGCGCACCCGCGTCCAGTTCGCGGTCGACCGCGACGGCGTCGCCGGCCTGCGCGGCCACCGCTCGCACCGGGTGATCGACATCGGCGACTGCCTGATCGCCCACCAGGCCGTCCGCGACCTGGACATCCCCGGCGACGACTGGAGCGGCGCGGCCACGGTCGAGGTTGCCGTCGGCGGCGCGGACAGCACAGAGAACTTCGCGGTGACCGTCATCGAGGACGCGGGCAGAAAGCAGAAGGGCAACACCCAGAAAACCAGGAGTCGCCCGAACGGAGGCGGCCGGCTCGCCAACTCCAAGCGCACCCTGGTCGAGGGCCGGGCGTACCTGGCGGAGCGGGCCGCCGGGCGGCTATGGCAGGTGAGCGCCGACGGCTTCTGGCAGGTCCACCCCGCCGCCGCGGACACCCTCAGCCGGGCCGTGCTGGCGGCACTCGACCCCAAGCCGGGCGACACGGTCCTCGACCTGTACTGCGGCGCGGGCCTGTTCGCCGGCGTCGTCGCCCCGTTGGTCGGCCCGGAGGGCGCGGTGACCGGAGTCGAGTTCGACTCCGCCGCGGTCAAGAACGCCAGGCAGAACCTGAGCGACTACCCGTGGGTGAAGTTCGAGCGATCCGATGTCGCCAGGGCCGTCAGCGAGGGGGGCCTGCCGCCGGCCAGGCTGGTGATCGCCGACCCGCCGAGGGCCGGGCTGGCCCGCGAGGCGGTTGACTACCTGACCGCCGCCGGTGCGACGCCCGCCGAGCGCTTCGCCTACGTTTCCTGCGACCCCGCCACCCTCGCCCGTGACCTGGCCCTGCTGATCAGCGGCGGCTGGACGCTGGAGAACCTGCGGGCGTTCGACGTGTTCCCGATGACCCACCACGTGGAGTGCGTCGCCACCTTGACCCGCTGACCACCCCAGATAACAGCAACAAGCGCGCGGCGCCCGGCCGCCGCCTAAAGAGAGTGGATGGCTGGCAACGCCATGGCAGTGCACAGCCATCCACTCTCTTTCGCGTCCCCGCGCGACGGGACTATAGCTCGGCGTGCGCCTTCGTCGGGCCTTCGCCAATCTGAGTGATCGAGCGATCCAGTGGTCAGATGCCCGATGACAGGTGTAAGCAGGTCTGCGGCGCCGGTCAGGCCCTGCCGCCAGACGCGGCGACGTCTACCGTCTGCGCGCCTCCGGTGTCAGTTCGGCTGCGCCGTAGCTGTTGTCGTCAGCGTTGAGCGTGACACCGGGGGCCACGAGCTCGTCGATGCGATCAAGCACCTCGGTGCTCAACGTGACGTCGGCCGCTGGAAGCTGCGACTCGAGCTGCTCCATGGTCCGCGGTCCGATGATCGCGGCAGTGACGCCGGGGTGGCTGATCGCCCAGGCCAGCGCGAGCTCGATCAGCGTCATGCCGGATTTCTCGGCGAGCAGCGCGAGCTCCTCAACGATGTCGAGCTTGCGCTGGTTCGCGGGCAGGCTCATGTCGAACCGAGCCCGCGGCCGTGCAGCCGATGTCGGAGTACCCGGAGCGTCCTTGCGCCACCGTCCGGTGAGCCAGCCGCTGGACAGCGGGCTGTACACCAGGGTTCCCATGCCGTAGCGCTGCGTGGTCGGGAGGATGTCTTGCTCGATGCCGCGGGCGAGGATCGAGTACGGGGGCTGCTCGGTGACGAACCTCGCCAGGTTCAGCTCGCGGGACTTCCATTGCGCCTCGACGATCTGGCTGGCCGCGTAGGAGGACGACCCGATGTAACGGACCTTGCCCTGGTGCACGAGGTCGGTCAGCGCGCCGAGGGTCTCCTCGACGTCGGTCGTCGGGCTGGGGCGGTGCACCTGGTACAGGTCGATGTAGTCCGTCTTGAGGCGGCGCAACGAGTTCTCGACCTCCTGGATGATCCATCTCCGGGAGCCGCCACTGCGGTTGGGCTGGTCGTTGTAGCTCATCGTGGCTGACCAGTTCATCGGCATGAAGAATTTGGTCGCGAGGACGATGTCGTCGCGACGTCCCTGCAGGGCGTCACCGACGATCTCCTCCGACACTCCGCCGGAGTAGACGTCGGCGGTGTCGACGAAGTTGATCCCGGCGTCCAAGGCCCGGTGGATGACGCGGATGGCGTCGGCGCGGTCGTCGTTGCCCCACGGGCCGAACATCATCGTGCCCAGGCACAGCGGGCTGACGGATACCCCGGTCCGTCCTAGCAGTCGGTATTCCATGTCGTGCTCCTCTTCGTTTGCGTGCGTCGGGTGGGTTCAGGGGGTGATGTCGTTGGTCACGGGACTTACTCAACGCGGGTGCACACCTGCGTGACAGTGCCTGCTCTTACAGGTAACGGCAGTACCTCTCAGGCCTTCGCGTCGTCGCCTACCGTGGAGTCATGGACCACCGAGTTGAGGTGCGCGAGTTCCTCGCCTCCCGGCGGGCGCGGATCACCCCTGACCAGGCCGGGCTGCCCGCCTATGGCGGCAACCGCCGGGTCAAGGGACTGCGTCGTGAAGAGGTCGCGCTGCTTGCCGGGGTCAGCATCGACTACTACATCCGGATGGAACGTGGCGACCTCGCCGGTGCGTCGGAATCAGTCCTCGACGGCGTCGCCAACGCACTCCACCTCGACGAAGCCGAGCGCGAGCACCTGTTCGCGCTCGCCCGCTCCGCCGGACCGACCTCTACCCGCCGTACCCGACCCAACCCGACTACAGTCCGCCCCGTCATCCAGCAAGTTCTCGACGCGATCACCGACGCCCCGGCCTGGATCCGCAACGCCCGCCACGACATCCTCGCCATGAACCCCCTCGCCACGGCGCTGTACTCACCGGTCCTGGACTCCGCCGTCGCCGGCGCGACCACCAAACGTCCCGCCAACACCACGAGATTCATTTACCTCGACCCGGCCGCCCGGGAATTCTTCATCGACTACGACCGCATGGCCACCGACGCCGCCGCCATGCTCCGCCTCGAAGCCGGACGCAACCCACACGACAAGGGCCTCATCACCTTCGTCGGCGAACTCTCCACCCAGAGCGAACTGTTCCGCCAGCACTGGGCCTCACACAACGTCAAATTCCACCGCAGCGGCCGCAAACGACTCCGCCACCCCGCCGTCGGCGAACTCGACCTCAACTTCGAGGGTATGGACCTTCCGTCCGAGCCCGAGCTCCGCCTTAACGTTTGCACAGCAGACCCGAACACCCCGGCCGCCGACGGACTTAAACTGCTCGCCAGCTGGGCCGCTACGCGTGCGAGCGACGCCACCAACTCCGTAGGGGCTCACAACGGCCACTGACCGTCCATTCGGTCAGATCAGGGCGCAGATAGGTAGCGTCAACCATGTCGAGGTCTTCCCGACGGACGGCGTAGGAACCTCCTCATCGGAAGACCTCGACCCTCACCCAGGCACCGACACGCCCACAGCTACACCCTCGAATGCGAAGATCCGCTATAGCTCGTCTGCCTTGCCCGCGGCGCTCTCCGGGTTCGCCGGCTTGGCGTCGCCGGGCTGGCCGACCACGTAGTAGCCGAGGCCGGGATAGCGGATCAGCAGCCCTTCCTTCACCAGGACGCCGAGGGCCTTGGAGCAGGTCTGCCGTGCGTGGCCGTAGTCCTGGCTGAGTGTCGTGATCGACGGGGTGGCGGTGCCCGCCGGATACTTCCCGGCCATGATCGCCTTGCGGAGGACCGCGGCGAGTTGCATGTACGCTCTTGGGTCTGATTCGTCACCTATCGACATTCTTGTACCATACTCGATTGGCAAAGTTGCCAATCGCAATGCTTCGACAGTAGTCGACTGTAGACGTGAGCGGTCATTGGGTGTACGCTCTCTCGCATGTACCTGTGGGATCTGGTCGGTCATGACACATCAGAGGGATCGCTGTGCTCCGGGCTCGGCGATGACCTGGCGGCGATCATGCGGATCGCCGAGCCGCTCCTGGTGAAGCGCGTCGGCTTCGCCGTCCGCATCGTCGAGGTGGTGCCCCGCATGTCGGTGCTCCACCTCGGCGCGGTCCACGTGCCAACCGGGCGCGAGTGGCTCGGCCGCCGGGACGTCTACGGCGGGGTCTACTGGGAGGCCCGCTACCGCCCCGTCGACCCCGGGGTCGTCTACCACCTGGCGGCGAGCCACGACACGAGCGCCATCGCGAGCTGAACATGGGCTAGCCCCGCTCGCCTACCCGCGCTCGTCGGCGGGCGGGCGGGGTGCGGGACGATAGGACCCATGCGACTCAGGATCTTCACCGAACCCCAGCAGGGGGCCAGCTACGCCACGCTCCGCCGCGTCGCCAAGGCGACCGAAGACCTCGGCTTCGACGCCTTCTTCCGCTCCGACCACTACCTGAAGATGGGCGGCGTGTCCGGCGAGCCAGGTCCGTCTGACGCCTGGACCACCCTGGCCGGCCTGGCCGTCGAGACCAGCAGGATCAGGCTCGGCACGCTGGTCACCTCGGCGACGTTCCGCTATCCGGGCCCGCTGGCGATCGCCATCGCGGGCATCGACGAGATGAGCGGCGGCCGGGTCGAGCTCGGTATCGGCGCGGGCTGGTACGAGGCCGAGCACGCCGCGTACGGCGTCCCGTTCCCCCCGACCGGGGAGCGCTTCGACCGCCTCGAAGAGCAGCTCGCGATCATAACCGGCCTCTGGGAGACGCCTGCCGGCGAGAAGTTCAGCTACGAAGGCACGTACTACCAGGTCACCGACTCACCCGGGCTGCCCAAGCCGGTCCAGAGCCCGCGTCCGCCGGTGATCATCGGCGGCCACGGCCCGCGCCGCACGCCCGCGCTCGCCGCGAAGTACGCCGACGAGTTCAACATCGCTTTCTCGGGCACCGACGACGTGGCCGCGCAGTTCGGCCGGGTGCGGGAGGCGTGCGCCGCGGCGGGCCGCGACGCGGACTCGCTGGTCTACTCGGCCGCCCACGTGGTCTGCTGCGGCAAGGACGAGGCGACGCTGTCCCGGCGGGCCGCGGCGATCGGCCGCGACCTGGCAGACCTGCGCGTCAACGGCCTCACCGGGTCTCCTGCCGAGATCGTCGACAAGATCGGCGCGCTCGCCGAGGTGGGTACGCAAACCCTCTACCTACAGATCCTCGATCTGGACGACCTCGACCACCTGGCCGACCTAGCCGGCGAGGTCTTGCCCCAGGTGTGACCAGGCACGGTCAGCACAAGCGATCATGATCACGTCCGCTTCGCGGCTTACGTCGGGCGACCGGATAAGCGAAGCTGGCCGCTGGGGCGGGCGAGGGAAGGCGGACGCGGGGGCGCACGATTGCATGGAGCGGGGTGCCGGCGGTCGCGCGGTTGCTTACGATCGTTACCGTGGGAACGTTTTCAGGGGGGCGGCGCGGGCAACCGGATCCCGACGCCGGCACCTGGCCAGAGGGTGGCGCCGGCCGGGGTGAGAACGGTCGCCAGGGCGGCGGCGGACCTGGTCCCGGCTGGGGGGCCGGACCTGGGTTCGCGGCTACGCACTTCCCGCAGCCGGACGCCGCTTTCCCCGGGGGACCCGCAGGCGGCGCGCCAGGCACTTACGGTGCACCGGGTTTCACCGGTCAAGGTCATGGCGGGCCCGGCTACGGCGGGCCGGAACCAGGCATGCCAGCGGGCGGGCCGGCCGGGCCGTGGTACGGCACCGCGCCGCCGGGGAACCAGCAGCCGGTGAACCAGCAGTACCCGCCAGCGCAGCAGGGACCTTTCCCCGGCGGCCCGCCGCCGGGACAGCAGTACGGCCAGCACCCGTTCGGCCAGCACCCGTTCGAGGAGCCCCAGGGCACGGCGGGTCCCGGCCCGGCCGGTCCCGGTCCCAGGTTCCCCGGAGACCAGGGACCTGGGCGCGTTCCGGCTCCATACGGCGACGGTTTCGCGGGCCAGGGACCCGGCGGTTTTCCTGGTCCCTGGCCCGGTGCCGGCTTTCCCCCAGGCCCAGGCGATCCGGCG
>JAWWPV010000644.1:0-2882 GCA_033854775.1 Trebonia sp. | reverse complement strand
GCTGGCGTCCAGTACCGGACGGCCGCGGCCCGGGGCGCGGTGCCGGTAGCGTCGGTGGCGTCCTGCACAACGGTGCTCCCGGCCGGCCGGCCCACGGCGCCGGCCCCCGCCTGGGCGGCCAGTGCCTGCACGTCGACGGCGATGGCCGCCACCGCGATGGCCGCCACCGCGACGGCCGAGACGGCCGCGACAGCACGGCTACTGAGCGTCATCACCATAGGTACCCGGGATGCTATCCGCCACGTCCCGTAATCTCGCTGCCCGACGCGCCGAAATTGAAAGCAGAAGTTCTCCAACCAGACACCTAGGTGACATCCAGCTCAGTAATTCTCGCGTTCATTGTTGCCCCGGGAGGAGACACCATGAATCCAGGAAACAGGGCAAAGTCGCTCAGCCGGATCACCGCTCTCGCCGGGGCCGCGGCGCTGATCGCGGGGGTCACCGCGGCCGCGGCCACGTCGCCGGTGCAGGCAGCGGCATCGTCATCGACCGATGTCAATAAAGCGACAAATGTCGACAATGAGAACGCCTGTCAGCTCGGAAATGGCGTTAAGCACGTCGTGCAGGTCACCTTTGACAACGTCCATTTCTTCCGCGACAACCCGAACGTGCCGTCCGACCTGCAGCTCATGCCGAACCTGCTGGGCTTCTTCGAGAACAACGGCACGTTCCTGTCGAACAACCACACGCCGCTGATCGCGCACACGGCCGACGACGTCCTCACCACGTACAGCGGCCTGTACGGCGACCGCCAGGGCATGCCGATCTCCAACGGCTACCAGGTCTACCAGGCCAACGGCACGACCGACGGCGCCGGATCGTTCGCCTACTGGACCGACCCCGTTTACGACACGTCGCCGACGGCGACGGACGCGTTCCCCAACATGGTCTACTCCCCGGTACCGCCGGCCACCGCCAAGACGCCGGTGAGTCCCACCACGACCACCCCCGCACCGTGGGTGCCGTATACCAGGGCGGGCTGCAACGTCGGCGAGATCGCCACGGCGAACGTCGAGCTTGAGAACACGAGCGTGGACATCCCCAAGGTGTTCGGGGCGGGCTCGCCGGAGGACCAGCAGCTCATCAACGACAAGGACTCCTTCAAGGACGCGGAGACCGCCGACTACGTGGGCGTGGGCGTGCACTGCGCCAAGGGCAGCGCGTTCTGCGCGAACGCCAGCGGGGTCAAGTACGGCCAGACGGCGCCGTCGAAGACCGCGGTAGCGGACTCGCTGCCCGACGAGCCGGGCGGCTATGCCGGCTACCAGGCGCTGTTCGGCCACAAGTACCTCGCGCCGCAGCTCGGCGCGGGCACCGACAACGTCACCAAGGACGGCTACGAGGTCACCAACGCCGAGGGCAACCTCGTCGACCTGAACGGCAACGAGCTCGACGGCGCGTTCCTGGCCGGCCACCCCGGCTTCCCCGGCTACAGCAGCATCAACGCGTCCCAGTCACTGGCGTACGCGGCCGACATGCTGGGGTCGGGCGTCCAGGTGGTCAACATGTACGTCTCTGACCTGCACGGCAACGAGTCCATCCAGGGCCTGTCGAGTCCGGGCGGGCCCTGCTACCACGCGGGCAGCGCGCTCGGCAGCGGCAGTGCCTGCTACCTCGCCCAGGCGGCGTACTACAACCAGGCGTTCGGCACGTTCTTCAAGCGCCTGGCGGCCGAGGGCATCACCCAGCAGAACACCATGTTCGTCCTCAGCTCGGACGAGGGCGACCACGAGGCCGGCGCCAACGTCGGCCGTTCGATCACGCCCACCCCGGCGAACTGCGACGGCGTGACCACCCCGTGCACCTACCCGACGGGCACCTTCGGCGAGCTCGAGGGCAACGTCACCGGCCTCCTCAACGTGGAGAAGGGCGACACCACCAAGTTCGGCATGGAGTACGACACGGCGCCCGAGTACTACGTGAACGGCCAACCGTCCGAGTACGCGCCCCAGGTGAGAACCTTCGACCGGGACGTCGCCTCGCTGACCGCGGATAACCCGTACGCGGGCGGCACCCAGCAGATCGCGAACTACCTCGCCGACCCGACGGAAGAAGCGATCCTCCACATGGTCAACGCCGACCCGGCGCGCACCCCGACGCTCGCCGAGTTCGCCAAGCCCGACTACTACCTGGGGCAGGGCAACGCGACCTGTAACGCCACGACGACGGGCACGACGGCGAGCGACTACCCCGCGGACTGCGTGACGGTGAACAACGGCTTCGCGTACGACCACGGTGACTACGCGGCCGAGATCGACACCAACTACGTCGGCTTCGCCGGCCCCGGCGTCAAGCACCTGGGCCTCGACGGCTCGGGCCCGGCCGACGGCCCGAACTCCGCGGGCGCCAACAGCGGCCAGACCGAGGTCGTCGACGCCCACCTCCAGGGCCCGTGGACCGACGAGACCGACATCCAGCCAACCGAGATGTACCTGCTCGGCCTGCACACCGACTACGTGCAGGACGGCCGGGTCATCACCCAGCTCCTGACCAACCCCAACCGGGCGCTGAGCGGCCAGCAGGTGACGCAGCTCGGCGAGGTGTACAAGCAGCTCAACTCCAGCGTGGGCGAGTTCGGCGCGTACACGCTGACCGCCTCGACGAAGGCGATCGAGTCGAACACCCCCGGCGACCGCCAGTTCGTCACCGTCAACGCGGCGCTCGCCGGCCTGGACAAGCAGCGCGACGCGCTGGCCACCCAGATCAAGAACGAGCTGTACAACGCCGAGAACTGGGGCACCCCCGTCTTCGGCGCTGGGCAGCAGGTCGGCCAGGCACAGCACCTCATCGCCGCGGCCAGGGCACTCGCCGCGACGAGCTAGCCCCGCTCAGCCAGGCGACTTCCGCCTGCGCGCCTGAGCGCCGCCGACGCCTGGGTCATC
>JAWWPV010000643.1:0-2576 GCA_033854775.1 Trebonia sp. | reverse complement strand
ACGCGTTCGCAGCGCAGGTCGCCGGGTTCGGGCGCGGCACCATGTGCCAAGCTGCTGGGGTGCTTGTACTCGGGATCGCTTGTGTTGTCAGTGCCGCCGCGTGGCTGTACCTCGTGGCCGGCCGCGGCGGGTTCTGGCTGACCAGCCAGCGTCTGCCGCCCGTCGGGAGCCCCGTCGTAAGCCGCGTCGGGAGCCCCGCCGCGACCGCGGTACCCGGCGCTGAGGCTGATCTCGGGCCGGAGACGTGGCCGACGGTCGCCGCCGTGGTTCCGGCCAGGAACGAGGCGGAGTCGCTGCCCGGGACACTCCCCGCGCTGCTCGCCCAGTGCTACCCGGGCGAGTTCCGTGTCTTCCTCGTCGACGACAACAGCGATGACGACACCGGCGCGATCGCCGCCGAGCTTGGCGAGAAGGCCGCCAGAGACAACGGGACGCCGCTGACCGTCGTCAAGGGCAAGCCCCGCCAGGACGGCTGGGCCGGCAAGGTCTGGGCGATGGCGCAGGGCCTGGCGGCCGCGGCCGGGTCAGGAACGGCGGGGGCGGGAGACGTGACCGCGGGCGACCCCGCGCCTGACTACGTCCTGTTCACCGACGCGGACATCGCCTGGGCCCCGCATGCGCTGCGCGACCTGGTCCACGGCGCCGAAGCGGGCGACCGTGCCCTCGTCTCGCAGATGGCCCTGCTTCGCGCGGAGACCAGGTGGGAGCGGGTGCTCGTGCCGGCCTTCGTCTACTTCTTCGCCCAGCTCTACCCGTTCCGTCGGGTCAATGACCCGAAGAGCGGTACCGCCGCGGCGGCCGGCGGCTGCATGCTCGTCAGGAGATCCGCGCTTGAGGAGGCCGGCGGCCTGGCACCGATCAAGGGCGCGCTGATCGACGACGTGGCGCTTGGCACCCTGCTCAAGAAGCACGGCAACCGCATCTGGCTCGGCCTGACCACGGATATCAGGAGTGCCCGCCCCTACCCGAGCCTGGGCAGCCTCTGGCACATGATCGCCAGGTCCGCGTACGTGCAGCTCAGGTACAACCCGCTGCTGCTCGCCGGCACGGTCATCGGCCTGCTGCTGCTCTACGTCGCGCCGCCGGCCGGCGTGCTCGCCGCGCTGATCGGGGCGGCCGCCGGCACCGCGGGCCTGGGCGTCGTGCTCGCCGGGGTTGCCGGACTGGTCGGCTGGACGCTGATGACCGCCAGCTACGTTCCCATGCTCCGCCTCTACCGGCTGTCCGCGTTCCGCGCACCGGCGCTCCCGCTGATCGCCGTGCTTTACGCCGCGATGACCGCCGACTCCGCGCGCCGCCACTACTCCGGCCGGGCCGTCTCCTGGCGCGGCCGCGCCGCCGACCGAGTATGACGCGCACGCACCGCGGGCCCGCTCACCCAGAACGGGTGACCTGCCGCCGCGGACGGCGGGTCACGATGATGGCATGTCCATCTTGCCGCCGGTGACCGGCGACCAGCCCGCCCCGGCCACGCGTCGGCAATCCTGGCTGGCCCGGCTGAGTTTCGTGCTGGCGTTTCTCGCGGTCGCGGTGGTTGCGGCTTTCGCGGAGTGGAAGAGCCTCGTCATGTTCGCGGTGGGCCTGGCCGCCGCGGCGGTGAGCCTCACGTCCGCGTACTTCGTGCTGTCCCGCCGGGGCGTGCTGCGCTGGCTAGCGCTCGCGGTTTTCGCCGCCGCGCCGGTCACCGTGCTGGTGATTTACGCGTTCGCCAACCTGCTGTGGGTGGCGGCGGTTTCCGCGGCGGCCTGGCTGCTGGCTGGCGTGACGGCCCGCGCGGCGCTGGCCGGGAACAAGGCGGACTGGCGGATGCCTGAGTTCGCGGCGGCACCGGCACGGCACCCGTTCCTGATCATGAACCCGAGATCCGGCGGCGGGAAAGTGGGCAAGTTCGACCTGCGGCGCAAGGCGGAAGCGCTGGGGGCAGAGGTGTTCCTGATGACCGGTCCCGAGCCGGTCGACGTGGCCGCGGTCGCGCGGCAGGCGGTCGCGGCCGGCGCTGACCTGCTCGGCGTCGCGGGCGGCGACGGCACCCAGGCGCTGGTGGCCGGCGTCGCCGCCGAGCACGGTATCCCGTTCCTGGTGATCACTGCGGGCACCCGCAACCACTTCGCCCTTGACCTGGGCCTGGACCGCGCGGATCCGGTGGCGTGCCTGAGCGCGCTGTCGGACGGCGTCGAACTGCACGTCGATCTCGGGGTGGTCAGTGGTCAGACGTTCGTCAATAACGTGTCGTTCGGTGCCTACGCCGAGGTCGTGCAGACGCCCGCCTACCGCGACGACAAGCTGCGCACCACCCTGGACACGCTGCCCGACTTGCTGCAGGGGCACCGCGGTACCCCGTTTTCCGCGGTCGCGGACGGCGAGACGATCGACAAGCCGCAGGCGCTGCTGGTGGCAAGCAACCCCTACGAGACCGGGGACATCGCGGGCCTTGGCCGTCGCGCGCGGCTTGACCGCGGCGTGCTCGGCGTCGTGGCCGTCATGGTCGGCAGCGCGCAGCAGGCGGCCGGCCTGCTGCGCGGCAGGAACTCGGCGGGCCTGCGGGTGCTGACCGCAGGCAGCGTGGTCGTGACCAG
>JAWWPV010000642.1:0-5034 GCA_033854775.1 Trebonia sp. | reverse complement strand
GATGCCGCTGCGGACGTAGCTGGCGAGCAGGCTGCGGAACCACGCGTCGCGCTCCGCAAACAGCGGGGCGAGCACGGGGTCCGAGGCGACAGCTTCGGACCACAGCAAGAGGAAGGCCTGTGGCGCGGGGGCCCGCTCGCGAAACGTCGTCAGGTAGGCCGAGATGAGCGAGCTGAGCTGGTCAAGCCCGCAGGAACCGGTGACCGGGTGGTCGAAGAGCTGAGCGTGTTTGACGACCGCGGCGAGGAGCTGCTGCTTGCCCCCGAAGTGGTGGCTCACGATGCCGCTGCTGTAGCCGGCCAGGCGGCCGACCTCGGCGAGCGAGACTGCGCGCGAGCCCCGCTCGGCGATCAAGGCCATCGCAGCCGTAAGGACCCGCTGCTCGGTCTCAGAGCGTCGCTGCTGCTGGCTGCGTCGTGCAATTCGGTTCGGCACGACTGGTCTCCTCGTCTCTGCTGAACGGTACGGCGGTTGCCGACAATACCTGTCAGGACGCCGTCGCAGGTGCCGTCACCACTGTTACTTACTAGCCGTTCACTAAGTAAGTGTAGTGTGGTCTACAACGGCAACCACGAGAAGAGGGATAGCCGATGAGTCCACATGGCCCAGCGCTCTTCGTGCACGGCAATCCGGAGACCTCTCCTGTGTGGGGTCCGCTGCTGGGCGAGCTCGACCGTGACGACGTCGAGTGCCTGTCGCCGCCGGGCTTCGGAGCGCCCCTGCCTCGTGGCTTCGAGCCGACCATGACCGCATACCGTGACTGGCTGGTTGCCCGGCTCGAAGCCTTCAGGCACCCGGTGGATCTGGTCGGCCACGACTGGGGCGGCGGCCATGTCCTGAACGTGGCCATGGCCCGTCCGGACCTGATACGCAGCTGGGTCAGTGATGCCGCCGGACTCTTCGATCCGGGATACGAGTGGCATCCGCTGGCGCGGATATGGCAGACGCCCGGAGAAGGTGAGCGGTCGGTGGAAAAGATGATGACGGCGCCGCTGGAGCAGCGCGTTGCCGCGATGCTCGATCTGGGCATCGCCAGCCCGGTTGCCGAGCGCCTGGCCGCAGGTCAGGATGCTCAGATGGGCCGCGCCATCTTGTCCCTGTACCGGTCCGCCGAAAAGCCCGCGCTGGCCGCGGCTGCCCGCCACCTGAGTACGGCTGCGGCGCGACCTGGCCTGGCGATCTCGCCCGTCGGCGACGACACCACCGGCTCCGAGCAGAGTCGCCGCCGCGTCGCCCGTTTGGCCGGCGCCAAGGTCGCGGTACTGACGGGCGTCGGACACTGGTGGATGGTGCAAGACCCGGCCGAAGGCGCACGCGCGCTCACCGAGTTCTGGTCAGGGCTCTCTGAATCGCCGCCGCCCAGCCCGTCAAGAGCTGAGCCGATGCACCGCCCGGAGACCACCGCTGGCCCGAAGCTCAACTAGGAGGAAATATGCCCACTACGGAGATTAACCGAGAAGGCTTGGACGCTGCGGTCTCGGCAATCCCGCCCGGCAGCCCGGTCTTCATGATCAACCTGCTGCGGTTCCGGGATCAGGCGGACTACGGCGGGCACACGGACTTCGCACCCTGCACCGGCCGGGAAGCCTACTTCGCCAGGTACCTGCCGGCCTTCAACGAGACCGCCAGTCCCTACGGCACCACCGAACTGGTCTTCGGAGGAAACGTGATCGGCACTGTAGTCGGCCCACTTGACGAAGAATGGGACGGCATCGGCCTGGTCCGGTACCCGGGCATCGAAGTATTCCTAGAGCTGACTGCCGACTCCGCCTATCTTGCGAAGGCAGAGCCGCACCGTGCCGCCGCCCTAGCCGACTGGCGCCTTTACGCCACGACAAGCCTGTCCTGATAAAGGAGATCTAGGTCCGCCCGGAGTCACTGCTTCGACGGCAACAAACCTTAACGACAGGGGGGCGCCTCGATGCCCGCGCAGGAGGCTGGTCGAGCGGGTACCAGAGTAGGACTTGTCGCTGTATTGATAAAGCTACCCTCCCCATGAAGTCGTTGGTGGTGACTTCGAGGTCAGCAGCGGCGTGGGGCTCAAGGTGGGTGAAGGTTTGAAATCTAGAATTCCAAGGACGCGAAGAATGTAGGAAACTCGGATGCGGATCCGCTTTCCACTTCAAGGAGCGAAGATCGAACTCTGAGCTCAGCATCAGTCGACGACTTCCATAAAGGAATCAGAAATGCAGGCAGAGAAAACGACCTCGAACCTCGATAGAGAAACGCAAACTGGGATCGTGCTCGGACGAGATCACGCCGGCATCGGCAGAGCCGCGCAGATCCCTGTGCTGCCGGCAACTCCGATTGTTGCGGTGAGCCCGGTAACACTATCGGCACCCGATCGCATCGTGGGCCTAGAGCTGAAAGTCACCGCCCCAATAACGGGCGACAACCTTCCGATCATGCTTTACTCGCACGGCGGAGGCCTGGCTAACTTTCTCACTTCCTACCGGAGCGCAGGACCCCTCGTGGACTTCTGGGCGAGCCACGGTTTCGTAGTGGTTCAACCTACCCATCTGACGTCCAGGGGTCTGCTTCTCGATTCGTCTACGCCAGGCGCTCCGGCGTTCGAGAAATCCCGCGTCAACGACATGAAACAAATCCTGGATCAACTCGATCTCATCGAGGACGCAGTCCCGGCGATCAAAGGACGTCTTGATCGAAGCCGTATCGCCGTGGCTGGACACTCCTTCGGCGGCCAGACCGCAGGCATGCTGCTCGGCGCCGATTACATCGAAGACGACGGCAGGAGAATCTACTTTCCCGACGCACGCGTCAAGGCCGGCATCATGTTGTCCTCGACCGGTGCTGGTGGCGACCATCTCACCGAAGCCGCTGCACGATTCACGTCCCTTCGAACCGCCGGGTTCACGGACATGACCACCCACACCCTAGTCGTCATCGGCGACAGGGACTTCACCTGGGAGCTCTCGTCCAAGGGCGCGGATTACCACGCCGATCCGTATACGCTCAGCCCCGGACCGAAGAGCCTATTGACGGTCTTCGGCGGCGAGCACCTGCTCGGCGGTGTCACCGGATACGACGCAGCCGGCACTACTGACGAGAACCCAGAACGAGTCGCCATCATTCAGCGACTCTCCCTGGCATACCTGCAAAGCACCCTCTACGAAGGCGACCGCAGCTGGACTGAGGCATCCGCTGCCTTCGCCAAACTCGGCGACCTCGGCAGCATCGAGAATAAGTGAATAACGCTCATTGTCATGACCGCCATAGATCGAGAAGGGAAGAATTCCTCTGAGTGAGACGCGCATCGCCCTCGTCACGGGCGCCAATCAGGGCGTCGGCTTTCAGGTCGCGAAGGAACTCGTTGCCAATGGCGTCGCGGTGTACCTCGGGTCGCGCAACCTGCAGCGCGGGGAGGCTGCTGCTAGCGAGATCGGGCCGGGTGCGACCGCCCTTCAGATCGACGTAACCGAGGGAGCTTCTATCGCCGCCGCAGCCGAGCGGATCGGATCGGAGCGCGGTCGTCTCGACTTGCTCGTCAACAACGCCGGGATTTCGAGTACGCGACGCAGCGAGGGGTCTCCGGAGGAACGGAACGAGCAGTCGTTCTTGGAGGAATATGCGAAGTCGTCGAAGGCGAGCACGGCATCTCTCGACGAAATGCACGCGGTCTGGGACACGAACGTGTTTGGCACACTCGCGGTCTACCAGGCCATGCTGCCACTGCTGCGCGGGTCCTGGGACGCCCGCATCGTCAATGTGTCGAGCGGGGTCGGCTCACTCGCTCTTAACGCCGATCCCTCACACCCGTACCACGCCAGATTCGGGCCTATCTATCCCGCGTCGAAGGCGGCTGAAAACGCGGTCACCCTCGCGATCATGATCGAGCTGGAATCGACCGACATCAAGATCAACTTGGTCTCGCCCGGGTTCACGGCGACGAACCTCAATGCCTACGCGGGTACAGAGTCTGTCCAGAATGGGTCCCGCGAGGTAGTGCGGGTGGCTCTTCTCGGGCCGGACGGCCCGACAGGCACCTTTACGAGGTGGGAAAATACCATGATTCCGTGGTGAAGACCGCCGCGTCACGGTAGCCAGCGGCACCTGCGGTCGAGGAGGCTCAGGTCGGCACCGGGGGCCAGCGTGATCACGGTACGTCGGCCCGTCTACCAGTCACGTCGCAGGTCCGAAACTGACACCGACATCGAACGCGTTGCTCCGGTCCCCGGTTGCGCCTCCCGTGATCAGACGGGTCTCGGCGAACCGGGCGAGCCACTAGGTAGGCATCGATCGTCCTGCGCGATCCCCGCGTTCCGGGGCCGCCGCCTGGTTCCCCACTACATGAAAGCTTCGCGGGATGCCCGTTCCGGTGCACCGTGCAGGCGTGTCGCGACAGGGCGGCCGCTCCCCTCGAGAGGAACCCTCAATGATCGAGGTACAAGACAGCGCCGTATCAGCCCGCGAGCAGTCCGACGAGGCGCTGTACTCGCCATCCGATTACGGCCTGAGTACGGACGTACAGCATGCGGAGCAGGTCGCCGGCGCCCGCGGCGGTCTCCAGGGGCCTCGAGTTGGACACCGGCGACAGCGGGTCCCCGGTCGTGGTCATGTAAAGGGCTTCGTGAGGCGGCCATCGAACGTGCTCTCCCGTGCATAGTCAACGCCCACGGGATCGGCCGCTATCCGCGGCGCGGCGTTGATCCGCGCGAGGTCTTTGGCCAAGTCGAGGCCGGCCTGAGTTTAGCGAGCCTCGACGACATCGCGCGTGGCCGCGTCGGCGGCTTCGAAGAGCCGCGCGTAGTCGATCCCGGTGTTCCATGAGGGGTTGCCCGCGAACCACTCGACGGCCTGCCGCAGCGCCGCGCGATGCCCGCCGGCGGCGACATAGGCAAGCTCCTGGTAGAAGCCATCCTGTACCGCCGGGATGTCCCGCGGGCCGGGCGGCTTGGTGGTGGCGCTTTGGTCGAGCCCCCAGTTCGGCAGTTGCGCGAGCCCCGCCGCAAGCGCGATTCTGGCGCGCCCCGCCGCGGTCTGCTGGGCGGCGTAGTGATATGGAAGCGAGTGATG
>JAWWPV010000641.1:0-7223 GCA_033854775.1 Trebonia sp. | reverse complement strand
CTCCGACGGTGTATGCCGGGTCCTGATCCCGCGCCCGGAGGAGTTCCGCGGCGAGCGGTGGAACCGGGTGCTCGACTACTGGACGCTCGAGCCGGACGCCATGCGCGTGCTGTACCACCCGATGGGGTCGGACATGCTCTACATCGCGTTCATGGCCGAGACGAGAAACGAGCGGGCGTCCAGGATCCCGGTCGACGTTGAGGTCTGGTCGGACCGCTTCCCGCATCTCATCCCGATCATCGAGCTGGCCGGCAAGGCCGAGGGTGGCCGGCACGACAACTACCAGACCAACCGCGTCACGCCCTGGTCGACGGGACGGGCGGTGCTGGTGGGCGACGCGGCGCACGCCATGTGCCCGGCTCTCGGCCAGGGGGCCGGCGTCGGCATAGTCAACGCGGTCGACCTGGCCTATGCCCTTGACCAGTACGGCACCGTCACCGAGGCGCTGGCCGTCTGGGAAGGGCGTGAGCGTCAGATGACCGACGACGTGCAAGCGCGGAGCGCTTATATGGCTGAGACCCGCAACATGGCCAAGGGCAACAACTGGACACCCCGGCTGCTGGAGACCGCGAACTTCGTCTCGGCCGCGGTACCGCCCGCGGTGGAGGAGCTCTACCCGGTACCCGAGGCTAATCGGTCATGGTGACCGAGCCTGCGCGCATTCTTCTCGGCGACGTGGAGGTGACGCGCGTGCCCGAATACGCGGGAAAGAGCCCGGCCACGCCGGGATTCCTGTTCCCCGACAGCAGCCCCGCCTACTGGGCGGACAACGCGGGCTGGCTCGACCCCGATTTCTACGACGCTGCGAATGGCACGCTTCGCACGGTGCTGCATACCTGGCTCATCCGCAGCCAGGGGGCGATCATCCTGCTCGACACCGGCGCCGGCAACGGCAAGGAACGCCCGTACGCGCCGGCCTACGCCCACCACGACACGGCCTACCTGGACAACCTGCGAGCGGCCGGCGTGTCGCCGGAGGACGTGGACATCGTGATCAACACTCACTTGCACGTCGATCACGTGGGATGGAACACCCGCCTGGAAGGGCGGGACTGGGTGCCGACCTTTCCCAACGCCCGCTACCTCATTTGCGAGCCGGATTTCCTGTTCTGGGATCCGGTCCGCACGCCCCGGCCGCCCGGCGACGGCAACCAGAATGTGTTCGAGGACAGCGTGCGCCCGCTGGAGCGGGCCGGCCTCGTCGACCGGTGGGCCGCCCAGCACCGCATCAACTCCGAGCTGCTGTTGCAGGCCGAGCCCGGCCACACCCCGGGCTCGTCCGTGCTCCGGCTGCAGTCCAGCGGCGTTGGTGCCCTGTTCGTCGGCGACATTCTCCACTCACCGGCGCAGATCAGTAATCCCGACGTCAACAGCTGTTTCTGCGAGGACCCGGCGATGGCCCGCGCAACCCGCCGCCGCCTGCTCGCCGAGGCTGCCGACCGGTCCTTGCTCGTGTTCCCCGGGCATTTCGGCGGGCATTCCGCCTGCCGCGTGGACGATGACGAGGGCGGCGCTTTCATCATCCGCGACTGGGCCGATCTTCCTCGTGTCTGACCGAAACCACTAATGCTTGAGGAGTTGTCGTGAATCAAGACCTCTATGAGGCTGGGCTCGCCACGCGCCGCCGCGTGCTCGGCGACGCCTACGTCGACGCCTCGCTGGCCGCCGCCACCGAGTTCTCCCGGGACATCCAGGAGTACGTCACCCAGTACTGCTGGGGCGACCTGTGGAACCGTCCCGGGCTGAGCCTGCAGGAGCGCAGCCTGATCAACCTCTCCATGATCGTTGCGCTGAACCGCTCCCATGAGTTCAAGGCCCACGTGCGCGGGGCCGTCAACAACGGCGTTTCGCGCGAGCAGATCAAGGAGGTATTGATGCAAAGCGCCTTCTACTGCGGCGGACCGGCTGCGCTGGAGGCGTTCCGCAACGCCGCCGAGGTCTTCGCGGCGACGGACGCCGAGGCGACGGACGACGGGGCACAGGCGGCCGCGGGCGCGTCGCGATGACCATTACCGAGGTGGGTTTCATCGGCCTCGGCAACATGGGCTCGCCGATGGCGGCACATCTCGCCGAGGCGGGTTTCGCACTGACCGTATCGGACGCCGCGCCCGGGGTGACCGAGAGATTCGTCGCCGAGCACCCCGCCTCGATCGCCGCGACCGGGCGGCAGTCGTTCGCTACCGTGCAGGCGCTGATCCTCATGCTGCCGACCTCCGAGATCGTCGAAGACGTGCTCGAGCGCGACCAGGTGGCCGATGCGCTGCCGCCCGGGTGTCTGGTCATCGACATGAGTTCCTCGGAGCCACTGCGCACCCGTGCGCTGGCGGCGCGCCTGAAGGCCAGGGGCTTGCCGATGCTCGACGCCCCGGTCTCTGGCGGTGTACGCGGAGCCAGGGCGGCCCGGTTGTCGGTCCTCGTGGGAGGTTCTGCGACCGACCTGGCCCGGGCGACCCCCCTGCTGAACGCCATGGCCGCCACGATCATCCGGGTCGGTGACACCGGATCGGGTCACGCCGCCAAGGCGCTGAACAACCTGGTGTCGGCCGCGACCATGTCGATCACGGTCGAGGCGCTCCTGCTTGCCGAGGCATTCGGGATCTCCGCGGACACGATGACGAAGGTGCTGAACAGCTCGTCCGGACGGAGCAACACCAGCGAGAGCAAGGTGGCTCAGTTCATGACCAGCGGGAGCTTCGACTCCGGATTCTCCTTGCAGCTGATGGCCAAGGACATCGGCCTGGCCGTCGGCCTCGCCCGGGCCCTCGGCCATCCGGTTGAGGTCGCCGAGCACGCGGCCGACCAGTGGCGCCGCATCGCCGGCGAGGTCAGCCCGGCCACCGACCACACGCAGATGTACACCCTGCTGGGAGCGACGCAGCGCGAATCCAGGCCGGTGGGACCTGATGAGTGAACCGCTGCTGCACTGGATCGACGGCGAGTCCGTCGCGTCCGTGGCCGGAACGACCCGGACCGGCACCGACCCGTCGACGGGCGGACCGGGCACCCGGCTGAGCCTGGGCACCGCGGCCGAAGTGGACCGTGCGGTGCGGGCCGCGCACCGCGCCCGCACCTCGTGGCGGCACCTGGGCTCGCTGGACCGCGGCCGTATCCTCGCCGCCGTCGCCCGGCGCCTGCTGGCCGAGCTCGACGCGCTGGCCGCGATGGAGACCGCTGACACCGGAAAGCCGCTGGCCCTGTCGGCCGCGGAGATCCGTGGCGCCGCCGAGTACTTCGAGTTCTATGCCGCCCTGGTCAACCTGCCGGCCGGCCAGGTGCTCGACATTCAGGCCGCTGACTCGGCGCTTCCGTTCGGCGGGACGAAGGAATCGGGCTGGGGGCGCGAGACCTGCCGGGAAACCCTCGAGGAGTACCTGGAAACCAAGACCGTGGTCGTCTCGTTGTGAGCGAGGATCGCGTCTTCGACTACGTCGTCATCGGCGCCGGCACCGCCGGCTGCGTGCTCGCGGCGCGCCTGAGTGAGGATCCGAGCCGGCGGGTACTGCTACTGGAGGCCGGATTGGCCGACAACAGCGAACGGATCTCCACTCCGCACACGTGGCCCGCACTCTACAAGACCGACGTCGACTGGGCCTTCGAGACCGTTCCGCAGGCACGGACCGGGCACGTACACGACATTCCCCGGGGCCGGACAGTGGGCGGTTCCGGCAGCATTAACGCCATGGCGTTCCTGCGCGGCGACCGTCGCGACTTCGACGCGTGGGCCTTCCAGGGCTGCACCGGCTGGGACTACGAGTCCGTGCTGCCGTACTTCAAGCGATCAGAATCGGTGCCGCACGGCGACCCGCGTTACCGGGGCAGCAGGGGACCGCTGCGGCCGGCGCCGGCAGCGCGGCTGCACCCCCTGTCGCTGGCGTACCTGGCCGCGGCCCAGCAGGCCGGACATCCGCTCACCGCCGACCTGAACGGGGAGCAACTGCGCGGCGCGAGCAGCCATGACCTGCTGATCGTCGACGGCCGGCGGCAGAGCACCGCGACCGCCTACCTCGAGCCGGCGCTCGGGCGTGGGAACCTCGAGCTCGTGCCGGGGGCGTTCGTCGAACGGCTGACGGTGGACGGCGAACGCTGCAACGGCGTCGATGTCATCGTCAACGACGAGCCGCGCCACTACGCGGCGGCGGCCGAGACGATCCTCTGCGCGGGGGCCATCGGCAGCCCCCATGTCCTGCTGCTCTCCGGGATCGGTCCCGCCTCCGGACTTGAGCAGGCCGGCGTGAAAGTCCGGCACGACCTGCCGGGCGTCGGCCGCAACCTGCAGGACCACATCATCCTGGCGGGCCTGACGGTCGAGGCGAGCGGGCCGCTGCCCGCCCCGACCGGCAATCTCGGCCAGGTCACCCTGATGGCGGACAGCGAGCCGGGCCGGGCGTCGATCGACCTGCAGATCGTCTTCATCCATGTTCCTTTTGCGAATCCATGGCAGGCATCTCCCGAGCACGGCTACACCTTCGGCGTCGGGCACATGCGGCCAGCGAGCCGGGGGACGCTGACGCTCGCGTCCTGCGATGCCCGGTCGGCTCCGCTGATCGATTTCCGCTACCTGGACGAGGATTACGACGTGCGAGCGCTGGTCTCGGGCGTACGCCATGCCCTGGAAATCAGCGAGCAGGCCGCGTTCGACGACTGGCGAGGTCGTTCGCATCCGCTCCTGGGCGCCGATGACGCGACCGTCGCCGCGTTCGTGCGTGACGCCGTCCAGTCCTACGGCCATGCGGCCGGATCGTGCCGGATGGGAGTCGACTCACTGTCGGTGGTCGATCCTCAGTTGCGCCTGCGCGGGCTGGCGGGCCTCAGGGTGGCCGATGCGTCCATCATGCCGGAGATCGTGTCGACCAACACCAATGCGGCCACGGTGATGATTGCTGAGAAGGCGGCCGACCTGCTGCGGTGACCGACCGCCGTTCGCGCGGATTTTCTCTAGGCGAACCGGCCCAGGCAGCAGTATGGAGCCAAGACGAGAACGACATGAAGCTACGACGACAACGAGGAGAGGTATTTTCATGGTGGCGAGGACACTTCCCGGCGGAACGTTCGCCATGGCAAAGGACCTGACGGTCACGCGCCTGGGCTACGGTGCGATGCAACTGGCCGGCCCCGGCGTCTTGGGCCCGCCCAAGGACCGCGACGCCGCCGTAGCCGTGCTGCGCGAGGCGGTGGAGCTCGGCATCACCCACATCGACACGTCCGACTACTACGGCCCGCATGTCACCAACCACATCATCAAGGAGGCTCTGTCCCCTTACCCGGACGACCTCCACATTGTCACCAAGGTCGGAGCCAGGCGCGACGCCCAGGGCGGCTGGCCGCACGCCCGCTCACCCGAGGAGCTGCGCCAGGCTGTGCACGACAACCTGACGAACCTCGGCCTCGACGCAATTCACGTGGTCAACCTGCGCGTCGGGGGGCTTGACCGCCCCGAGCCGGGCTCGGTCGCCGAGCCGTTCAGCGCGCTCGCGCAGCTGCAGCAGGAAGGACTGATCAGGCATCTCGGCCTCAGCACCGTCAACGCCGAACAGATCGCCGAAGCCCAGTCCATCGCGCCAGTCGTGTGCGTGCAGAACTACTACAACATCGCCAACCGGGACGATGACGGTCTCATCGACTCTCTCGCCGCCCAGGGCATCGCCTACGTGCCCTACTTCCCGCTCGGCGGCTTCGCCCCCCTGCAGTCCAGCACCCTCGAATCAGTTGCGACCCGCCTCGGCGCCACGCCGATGGCCGTCGCGCTGGCCTGGCTCCTCCAGCGTTCACCGAACATCTTGCTCATCCCCGGCACCTCATCCGTCTCGCATCTGCGCGAGAACTTCACCGGCGCGGCGCTAACCATCACCGAAGACGAGCTGACCGAACTGAACAGCATCGGAGCACGAGACTAGGAATGCCGCAGCCCTCTAGACGGTGGCAGGCGACGGGAGCTCCTCGACTGGGCACGCGACGGCGGACTGACCGGGAAGCCGACCTCGGTAACGCCGCTGGCGATCACGAAGGCGATGAATCCGCCTGCCCTGTACCGTCGTTACCGGTGGCAATGACGCCGCAGCGAAGGGGGACACGAAATGCGCACACGGGATATTTCGGCGGGGGCACCCTGCTGGATGGACCTCAGCACGTCGGACACGGCGGCCGTAAGGTCGTTCTACACCGGTTTGTTCGGCTGGACCGCCGAGGAACCGCAGGAGGAATTCGGCGGTTACTTCATGTTCAACGGGGTCGGCGGCCAGCCGGTCGCCGGGTGCATGCCGGCCATGGAAGGCGGGGCTCACGACGTCTGGTCGGTCTACCTGGCCGTGGAAGACGTAAGCAAGACGCTCGAGTCGGTGCCCGGCCACGGCGGGCAGGTCATCGTGCCCGCGATGCAGGTCGGCGAGGCCGGGACGATGGCGGTCGCGCTCGATCCGGCGGGTGCCGCCATCGGCCTTTGGCAGGCGGATCAGTTTGGCGGCATCGCGAACGCCGGCGAGCCAGGCCTGCCGAGCTGGTTCGAGCTGCACACGCGGTCGTACGACGCGCAGACCGCGTTCTACCGGGACGTCTTCGGCTGGAACGTCCAGCAGCTCATGAGCGAGCCGTTCCGCTACTCCGTGCTGTCGCACGGCGAGGACCAGCTGGCCGGGATCATGGACGGCGGCGAGGACTTCGCATGGGACGTCTACATCTGGACGAACGACGCGGACGCCACGCTGGCACGTGCCGCAGAGCTCGGCGGTAAAGTCATCCGTCCCGCCGAGGACACCCCGTACGGACGGCTCGCCACGGTAGCAGACCCGTGCGGTGCGCGGTTCAAGCTGATGGCACCGAACGCCCAGATGCCGGGCGCCTGACGCGCGCGGCGAGACTGTCGCGCTCCAGCGGCTCGCTGCCGTGAGAGCGCGACAGCCTCCCCGCCATGGTCACCGAACGTGAACGTTGACTAACCGCCGCCAGTCAGCGTATCTTCCTGAGAAGTAGACTTCCGTGGAAGCAACCTTCCAGGGAAGTTGCATCAGCGAAGGAGGCTGAGCATGCTGACTTCCCAGGAGAACGAGATTCTGACCCGGGTGGGGCCGGCCACGCCGATGGGCCGGATGATGCGGCGGTTCTGGCTGCCGGTCTGCACCTCCGCGCAGCTACCCGAGCCCGATGCTGACCCGCTGCGGGCCGGCCTGCTCGGCGAGTCGTTCGTGGTGTTCCGCGACACCGCGGGACAGGTAGGAGTCCTGGACGAG
>JAWWPV010000640.1:0-5463 GCA_033854775.1 Trebonia sp. | reverse complement strand
GATGTGATGTGCGCCCCCCTGCCCGATGGGAGCGCCCACGAGAGCGGTGCTCCGCGATCTGGCGCAGGCGTCGACAATCGGCTGGAGGACTGGGCTGTCGACCGTGATCGAGGGGGCATTCTCCAGCTCGTACCCGGTGAGGGACAGCTCGGGGAATGTGATTAGGCGCGCACCTGCGGCACGAATCAGCTCAGCATGTGCCTCGGCATTGGCTTCAATGTCCAAGGCCACACAACGGGGCTGCGCAACTGCGATTGTCATCGGTTTCGACACGGCCAAATCCTAGCGATCGGAATGGGACTTCATCGTTTCCTGCGCCATGTGACGGCGACGTGGGTTCGGGTGAGCGGCAAGGCTTCGCGAGTTAAGTCTGGAGCAAGCCGTGTTACGTGGGATAAATTTGCTACAAGTCGACCGTGAGTGTGACCCTGCCCCCAAGAGCCGGGCCCTGGGCAGCCGCGAAGACCGCTGGCTGGCAGCTTCTCCGATCCCGTTCCGGCCAGCGGTGGCCTGGGTCAGCTGGCGGGGCTGCCGGGGGTGCCGGGGCCGATGAGCTGCAGCTGGCTCCCGTCCCTGCCCGCCACGAACACCATGCCGGTCGCGGCGTCCACGGCGACGTCGTTGGGCTGGCGGACGGTGAGCCAGGTCTGCGCTGGGACCAGCCCGTTTCCCTTGATGCGGAAGGACTCCAGCTGGTTGGTCGCAGTGAGCGTCACGTAAACCAGGCCGCGCCGACCGTCGATCGCGATTCCGTACGGCGTCCCCGGCTCGGTGCCCACGTCACCGACCTGCCGGGGCCCGCTACGGGTAACCCGGAAGATGATGACGGCGTTGCCCTCGGTGTCGGCGACGTAGAACAGCCCTGCCGGGCTGGCGCGCACATGGGTGGGGCCGACACCCACGGGAGCGGTGCCCAGCGGGCGGCCGTTCGGGTCGTATGCCTCGATCTTGCGCCCGCGCACTCCCACCACCACGACGTACTCGCCGTTCGACGCGACGCCGCCGGGCTGCAGCGGCGCTGGCTCGACGGAGAGTTGCTTGCCTCCCCGGATCAGGGAGACCGTGTTGGAGAGCTCGTTGCCCACGAAGATGGTCTGGCCTGCGGCGGCAGCGTCGTGCGGCTGGCGTCCGACCCGGGTGGCCGCGATCACCGTGCCGCCGGGAAGCGCGACCTGGAGCAGCTGGCCAGCCTGCTCGGCAGGGACCAGGACGGGACCGGCAGGGCCCGCGAGCTGCAGGTGCCGGGGAGCCGCGGGCAGCCGTACCAGCATCCGCACACGCCCCGTCGCCGTGCTGACCAGGGCAACCCCATCCGGGTCGCGGACTCCAACCGCGAGGATGCCGCCGGGGACATCCACGGCCATGCCCTCGGGAGCGCCCGGCATCGAGATCACGACGCCAGCGGGCCGCCCTTCAAGTGCAGGCGCCGTGGCCGGCTCCGGCACGTCGGTCCGCACCGCCGCGGGCTCGCTGCCGCCGGCCGTCACAGCGCTTCCGGAGGCCGTCCCGGTCGCTCCGCATCCCGATAGCGCGGCGACGCCGGGCACCATAACCGCCATGGCCAGCAGGATCAGCCTGTCTCGCCAGGTTCTAGGCACGCCAGGAGCGTACTGACCCGCTGCCCTAGCCGGGCCGACAGCGCCGCACCGGTAAGGAAGTTGTCATCCTCTCGGCCCCGCGGAAATACCGAGGGAATCGTGGCGACGGCCGCTCGAGGGTCCCGGGCCGATGACAGCCGCCATAGAGCGGACCGCCCGGGAGGTGGCCGGCCCTGGCACCTCAATCATCGCGGTCACTTGCCCCTTCGGGCCCTCCCTGGCAGCAAACTGGTTACGTCAATCAGCATTAGGGCAGCCGGGTTGGCGATCCGGGACGTCACTGCTAGGCCGTGTCTTTCAAGGTTGGAATGTCTGGTGGCATCGGCTCGCTGGCCGCTACAAGGCCGCCCGTGTGTCCGTGCGGGCGTCGTAGGCGGCGCGAGCGTCGTCGACTCGGGCGAGGTGCGCGACGCTCCATTCGAGCAGGGGGGCGGTGGCCTCGCGCAGGGTGGTGCCCATCTCGGTGAGCTCGTAGCTGACGTGCGGCGGCATCACGTTGTGGACGGTGCGCGTCAGGATTCCGTCACGCTCGAGGCTGCGCAGCGTCACAGTGAGCATGCGCTGGCTGATTCCGTCGATGGCCTTTTTGAGCTCGGTGAAACGGCGCGGTCCGTTCCTGAGATTGCGCACGACCAGCAACGACCACTTGTCTCCAACGATGTCGAGCACCACCCGGGTCCGGCACGCGTCGCTGGGCCGCGCCGTCGACCGCGGATCGCCGTGTGCCGCTTCCATGGTTACCTCCAGAGAACCGAGGCACCGAAAAGTGCCGTATTGCCCGGGGCGCATTGAATGCACCAGCATGCTCTTGGTACTCAAACAGTACTGGGGCACGAATAGTAACCACCAGGGCTGTGAAGCAGCGGCGTGCGCGTGGCCCTGCTCATCTTCAACGAAGGAAGTCTGGTGCACCATGTCGACATTCCTGCTGGTACACGGTGCTTGGCACAGCGGGCGGTGCTGGGAGCGGGTAGCGCCACTCCTGGAGGCTGCCGGACACCGGGTCTTCGCGCCGTCCCTAACCGGTTACGGCGACAAGGCGCACCTACTCGGTCCGGAGGTAGGGCTCGATACGCACGTCGACGACGTGGTCCGGGTAATCACCGAGGAGGATCTCAGCGACGTCATACTCGTCGGCCACAGCTACGCGGGGCTTGTGGTCTCCTCCGCAGCCAACCGGATCCCAGAGCGCATCGCGCACCTCGTCTATCTCGACGCGATGGTCCCGGATGACGGCGAGTCCGCAGTTGACGTCCAGCCCGTGACACGGCACCTGATCGAGCTCGCCGAGAAGTCGGAGAGCGGATGGCGCGTGCCGCCGATGCCTGAGCAACCCGCGCCCTTCGGCCTGTTCGGCGTCACGGACCCAGCGGACGTCGCCTGGCTACGGGGGATGCTCTCGGACCAGCCGGTGCGCTGTCTGCAGGAGCCGGCGCGGCTGGACAACCCGGCCGTGAACGCGCTCCCGCGTACGCACATCCACAATGTCGGCGCCATGCCGACGGGCATCACTCGGCGTCCGGTCCACCCAATCCAACCCAACGGCACGGCCGCGCAGGTCTGGGAGCTGCCGACCGGCCACGACTGCATGATCACCATGCCGGCCGCGCTCAGTGAACTGCTTCTCAAGCTCGCCTAGGCAGCGGGCGGTACTCGAACCACTGCTGCCGCTCGATGCGGGACCGGGCCACTCGCCGGTTCATCCGCGACGGCGGGCCGATCGACCGGGTGGGGGTCGGAAAGGCCTTATGCGCACGCGCAAGGTTAATGATTCGATGACGCGCACGGGGCACCATCTGGTCCCGCCCAAGGCGCGCCTTGGGGAGTGCATGGCCGATCCTCACCGCAGACCGGTTTCCCTTCCTGCCGCGCGTCCTCGACGGCGGCGTTCTCATCATGGAACCTCGGAAGAGCTCCTTCCCGCACGCAACGTAGGGTGGATCGTCCGAGCGCTGGGAGAGCGCGGCATCCTCGGGGCGGTCGGTGCGATCCTCGTGGCCCGCCCGCCAGTATCTGACTTCACCCGCCGCCCGCCTGCTGAGGAACGCGCCCGGCTGCGCGCCGAACAGCGCGACGATCGTGATCGAGCAGATAGGCCATTCGGGAACAGTGTGCTCAGTTGCTCAATGCCACGTCGGCAGGCACCCGCCCAGGAGGAAACACGGCACAGGCTGAAACCCTCAGCTGGCGGGCGTGTCCCCGGTCTTGCCGAATACCGGCAGCGACAGCACCAGGTACAGCACGAACCCCGTGCCGAGGCCGACTGCCCAGCTGTAGTCGTACAGCGGCTTGAGCGCGGGAATCAGCCCGTTGACTGGGAACGGCCCGGACCCGGCGGGCGCCGAGTACGCGCCGCCGACGGACAGCACCCCGCCGACGACCGTGGCCACCACCGCGCGCCAGTTCCAGCCGCCGCGGTACCAGTACCGCCCGCCGCGGGTGTAAAGCGCCCCGAGCGACAGCTTCGCCCGCGCCCGCACCCAGTAGCCGGCGATCAGCACGCCGGCGATCGTGCCGAGCACGCCGCCGTAGAACCCGAGCCAGGTGAAGATATAGACGTGCGGGTCGGTGAGCAGCCGCCACGGCTGAATGGCGATCCCGATCACGCCGGTGATGAGACCGCCGGTCCGGAAGGACACCGCACGCGGCGCGGCGTTGGAGAAGTCGTAGGACGGGCTGACCACGTTGGCCGCCACGTTCACCGACATGGTTGCGAGGACCACCATGAGCAGGCCGATGACGACGACGGTGGTGTTCGGGAATTTCGTGGTCAGCTGCACCGGGTCCCAGATCGTGGTGTGGTAGACCAGCGTCGCCGCCGACGTCACCAGGATGGACACGATCGCGATATAGGACATCGTGGTCGGCAACCCGAGCAACTGGCCGATCGACTGCTGCTTCTGCCCCTTGCCGAACCGGGTGAAGTCGGGCATGTTCAGCGACAGCGTCGCCCAGAACGCGATCATAGCCATCAGTGACGGCCAGAACACGGGCCAGAAGCGTGACCCCCACCCCAGGGAACCGCTTTGGCGCAGGATCGGACCGATCCCGCCCGCCTTGATCAGCATGTAGACGAGCAGCGCGGTGAACGCGACGGTGACCAGCGGCGCGGCCCAGTTCTCGAACCGCCGCAGCGCGTTGATGCCCCGCCAGATGAGCAGCATCTGCACCAGCCAGAATGCCGCGAACGACAGCCACATCGTCCACGGCTGCCCGCCGAAGCCGCTGGCGTTCGTCCAGCCGGAACCCGCGAGCCGGCCGATGATCGTGTAGATCGCCTGGCCGCCGATCCAGGTCTGGATGCCGAACCAGCCGCAGGCGACGAACGCGCGGAGCAGCGCCGCCAGGTTGGCCCCGCGCACGCCGTAGAAGGCACGCGCGAACACCGGGTACGGAATGCCGTACTTGGTGCCCGCGTGGCTGTTCAGCAGCATCGGGATCAGTACCAGGAAGTTGGCGATGGTGATCGTCAGGAATGCCTGCAGCCAGCTCATGCCGAGCACGATCAGCCCGGAGGCCAGCAGGTACGAGGAGATGTTGTGGCTCATGCCCATCCAGATGGCCACGTAGTTGTACGTGGTCCAGGTCCGCCTGCTCAGCGGGACCGGGGCGAGCTCGGAGTTCGCGTAGGGGCTGCCTGCGATGGACCCCGGGTCGGCGAGTTCGATCTGCCCATTGACCTGCCGCGTGTCGGCGGCGGGCGTCATGGTGGACATAGGCGCTCCTATGCTGCCAGCGGTCGTTATAGCTACTGTCCGCCACGACGACTCACCTGCCTATTGGAGATACCTACATTTCCCAACCTGCGTACGGGTTAACAGATCAGGAGACGGCAGCGCAGGGCTACACCACCGCCGCCCGGCAA
>JAWWPV010000639.1:0-2548 GCA_033854775.1 Trebonia sp. | reverse complement strand
CCGCAGGCGATGGCGCGGATGTCGGCGGTGCTGGAGCCGCCGACCCGCTAGGTCATGCGCGCCCGGTGTGCCGGGTCCAGGCCTGGGCGCCGGCCTGGACAGCGTCCCAGGGAGATCCGAGGGGCGGAGTGTAGGACAGGTCGAGGTCGCTGACCTCGTCCACGGTCAGGCCGCTGAAGATCGCGGCGGCGGCGATGTCGATGCGCTTAGCGATCTCGGCGTGCTTGTGCCCGAAGAGCTGGACGCCGAGGAGCAGCCCGGTCCGGCGGTCGCCGGTGAACCGCATGGCGATGCGGTGGCTGCCGGGGTAGTACGCCTTGTGGTCGTCGGCCTCCCAGGCGACCGTGACCGGCTCGTACCCGGCCGCCTTGGCCTCGTGGTCGCGGAGCCCCGTGCGGGCGGCGGCGTGGTCGAAGACCTTGACGACCTGGGTACCCAGGCTGCCGGCGAACTCGCGGCGCCCGCCGGCGGCGTTCTCCCCGGCGACCCGGCCCTGCTTGTGCGCGGTGGTGCCCAGCGGGAGCCAGGTCTCGCCGAGCAGCCGGTGGCGGGTGATCACGCAGTCGCCGGCCGCGTAGACGCCGGGCAGGCCGGTCCGCATGGCCTTGTCGACGGAGATCGCGCCGCGCGCCCCCAGGGCGGCGCCGGCGCTGACGGCGAGGCTGGTCTCGGGGCGGACCCCGGTCACGACCAGGACCAGGCCGGCGTGCAGGGTGACGGGCATCCCGCCGGGGGCAGTCGCGTCGACGCGCAGCCGCCCGGGCGCCCCGGCCCCGCCCCGGCTGATCTCCCGTACCACGGTGCCGGACAGGACGGTCACCCCGCGGCCCTCCAGCTCGGCGCGGACGAGGGCGCCGAGCTGCGGGTCGACGGTGGGCAGTACCTCGGGAAGCTGCTCGACCTGGGTGACGGCCAGGCCGCGGGCGGCCAGGGCCTCGGCCATCTCCAGGCCGATGTACCCGGCGCCGACGATCACCGCGCGCTCCAGTGCGGTCTCCTCCAGGGTGCTCATGATGGCGAAGGTGTCGTCCATCGAGTGCAGCAAGTGCACACCGTCGGCGGGGCCGAGCGTGTCCAGGCCGGCAATCGGGGGCCGGACCGGGACCGCGCCGGTACCGATGACCAGCTGGTCATAGCTGACCAGTTCCTCGCCGCGGGAGCCGCTGACCAGGAGCTTGCGGTCCCCGGCGTCGATGCGGCGAGCGGTGGTGTCCAGCCGCAGCGCCATCCCGGCCGCCTCCAGGTCGGCGACGGTGCGGTGCGCGAGGTTGCGCCAGTGGGGAACCTCGCCGGAGACGTGGTAGGGGATGCCGCAGATGGAGAAGTTCGGGTAGGCGTCGGCCACTACGACAGTGACCTCCGCGCCCGGGTCCGCCTCGCGAGCGCGCAGCGCGGCGCTGATCCCGGCGTCGCTGCCCCCGACGGCGATCATGTGCATGACGGGTACCTTCCGTTACTTGATGCTGGCCGGGATGCTGCCCTCGTGCGGCACGACGGCGCCGGCCGCCTGCGCCGGGGACAGCGACGGGTACAGGAACTTGATGAGAAGCACCCCGGCGATCCCGCCGCCGAGCTGCGCGGCGATGAACACCGGGGCCGACGAGGGAGCGATGCCCGCGAAGCTGTCGGAGAACATGCGGCCCACGGTGATGGCAGGGTTGGCGAAGCTGGTGGACGCGGTGAACCAGTACGCAGCGCCGATGTAGGCGCCGACCGCCGCCGGGGCGCTCGCCAGCCGGCCGGACCGGGCCAGCGCGAAGATCACCAGGACCAGGCCGGCGGTGGCGATCACCTCCGACAGGGCGTGCGCCCCGCTGGCCCGGTGCTTCACTGAGATCGACACCGCGGCCCGCGCGAACATCAGGTTCGCCGCGACCGCCCCGGTCACGCAGCCGGCGACCTGCGCGGGCAGGTACGCAAGCGCGTCCCGCCACGACATGCCGCCTAGGGCCGCGTCCGCCAGCGAGACGACCGGGTTGAAGTGCGCGCCGGACACCGGCCCGAACATCAGGATGACCGCGAACAGCCCGGCCGCGGTCGCAGCCGAGTTCTCCAGCAGCTCCAGCCCCGTGTCGGACGGGGACAGCCGCTGGGCGGCGATCCCGGAGCCGATCACGATCGCGGCGAGGAACGCGCTGCCGAGGAACTCCGCGGCCAGCCGCCGCGCCAGGGATGATCGGTTGCTCACGCCGCCATCTTGACTCACCGGCTATGACTCAGTCAAGATTGAGTCAATGAGCGCTGAGATAACGAGTGACCTGGAACGGCGCGCCGCGATGCACGCCGCGCTCGCCGACCCGGCCCGCCTCGCGATCACCGACACGCTCGCCGACGGTGACGCCTCCCCCTCCGAGCTGGCCGCGATGCTGACCGTGCCGTCCAACCTCCTGGCACACCACCTGCGGGTCCTGGAGGAGGCTGGCATGGTCACCCGGCACCGGTCCGAGGGCGACAAGCGCCGCAGCTACCTGCGGCTGGTCCCCGGCTCGCTGGACAGCCTCCTCGCCGGGGCGCCGGCCTGGTCGGCACGGCGGGTGCTGTTCGTGTG
>JAWWPV010000638.1:0-2557 GCA_033854775.1 Trebonia sp. | reverse complement strand
TGAACCATTGAGCCAGACATCGCTGCCTTACGTGTCTGGTAGTGGACGGTGGGTTACACCGTCGGGCTCGGACATGGCTGTGAGGTCTGTGGTGGGTAGCGGCGGGCTTGGTTTTGACGGCCTTGAGATTGCTCTTCGGGGGCTTGACGCTTACCTGGTCAGAGAGATTCCTCGGCGGGAAGATGATGCTCATCCGGATGGGTTGCCGGCGCGGGCTTCGGTGGATTCTGGGCGCGCTCAGCGTCTTTCCGCGCTCGTGGCCGCCTATCACGCGGGGGTTGCTGAGGGGCGATCTCGGGCTGTTGCGTTTGGGTGGGTGAGGGCGGCGCCTGGCGGGCCGGTTCGCGTGATTGCCGCTGGGGACGCGCTGGTTGGCAGCTCGGATGAAAAGTCGGCTGAGGTGTTGCTCTCGCTGCCCGCTGGGGCGCGGGGTTGGGCGTTCCCTGCTGATGAGCTTGCCCAGCTTGTCGGGGAGCTTGGGTGCTGGCGGGAGATCGCTGGGATTAGTGACGGGCTGCTTGCCGGGGACGGGCAGGGTGGTGATGGGGGCAGCCCGCGGGCGGGGCGGGGGATGGGGATCTCGCTTGATGAGGGGCTGCTTGGGAGTTGGAGCGGGGCGTTTGGGTGGCTGGTTGTTGCTGAGCCGGTGACTCCGGGGGAGTTGCTGGCGCTGGCTGAGGATGTGGGGGTGCGGCAGCGGGTTGCCGAGGGCTCGGCGGATCGGTTTCCCGAGCGGGCCGTGCAGGCGCGGCGGCTTAAGGAGCGGCATGCGGAGTTGCGGCGCGGCGGTTCTGGGGGGTTCTGGCGGGTCAGCGTCGTGGCGGGCGGTGCCGACGAGGTGAGTGCCGCGCGGGTCGCCGGGCTGTTCTGCGCGTCGACGGATCTCAGCGGGCTGCCGTACGCGCTGAGTCCGGCGACGGCGCCGTCGTCGGGGTCGCCCGCGTCGGCGGTGGCGCCTGGCGGCGACGGCATCGCCGCCGCGCCGTTCTACGGGTCGACCGAACTGCTTGCCGCGCTTGTCCGGCCGCCGGAAGCGGAGGTTCCCGGGGTGCGCTTCGCGCTGCGACCGGATTTCGACGTCACGCCGGAGAGCCCCGTCGGTGCACCGGGGGCCGGCGGCGACGGCATCCGGCTTGGCGAGGTGCTCGACAGGAACCTGATGCCCGCCGGGCCGTTCGCGATTTCCGCCGACTCGCTCAACCGGCATGTGTTCGTCTGCGGCGCGACCGGGGCCGGCAAGTCGCAGACCGTCAGGTGCCTGCTTGAGGCCGCCACCGGGCGTGGCATCCCGTGGCTGGTCGTCGAGCCGGCCAAGGCCGAGTACCGGCTGATGGCGAGCCGGCTGCCCGGCACCGAGGTGATCAGGATCAGGCCGGGAGAGCCGGACGCGATCGCGGCCGGGCTCAACCCGCTCGAGCCCGCAGGCGCCAGTGCTGCCAACAATGCGGGCGGCAGGTTTCCGCTCCAGACGCACGCGGACCTGGTCAAGGCACTGTTCATCGCGTCCTTCCAGGCCGAGGAGCCCTTTCCGCAGGTGCTCAGCGCCGCGCTTGGCCGGGTGTACGAGGAAGCGGGCTGGGACCTGGCGCTCGGCGAGCCAAGCGGTGATCCCCCCGGCGGACGACCCCACGCACCCGGCCGGGAACGTGAGCCCTATTACCCCACGCTCACATCCCTGCAACGCGCGGCCGAGCGCGTC
The DNA here is from genome assembly GCA_033854775.1 of Trebonia sp. Lineage (GTDB taxonomy): Bacteria > Actinomycetota > Actinomycetes > Streptosporangiales > Streptosporangiaceae > Trebonia. The sequence goes on along the minus strand of JAWWPV010000638.1, from coordinate 858 downwards.
GTGGCCGAGATCGGCTACAGCCAGCGGGTCACCGACGACGTGCTCGGCTTCATCAGGGTCCGGCTGGCCAGCCTCAGGCACGGCACGACCGGGCGGTTCCTTGAGGGCGGGCACCCGCTCGACTTCGCGGCACTGCTCCGGGGGAACGTCGTGCTTGAGATCGAGGACGTCGGTGACGACGCGGACAAGGCGTTCCTCATGGGCACCGTGCTCATCAGGCTCGCCGAGCACCTGCGGCTGACCCACCGGACCGCTGGCCGGGCGCCTGGCCTGGCGCACCTGACCGTCGTCGAGGAAGCACACCGGCTGCTGCGCCGCCCGGAGCCAGGCGGGGCAGGCGGAGCGGGCGCCGCCGCGCACGCGGTCGAGCTGTTCGCCGGCCTGCTCGCGGAGATCCGTGCCTACGGCGAGGGCCTGGTGATCGCCGAGCAGATCCCGGCCCGCATAACGCCTGATGCGATAAAAAACACCGCTGTGAAGGTGACCCACCGGCTGCCCGCGGCCGACGACAGGGAGGCAGTCGGCGCGACGATGAACGCCACGCCGCGCCAGTCCCGCTACCTGGTGACTTTGCCACCAGGACAAGCGGCCGTCTTCGCCGACGGCATGGACTTCCCCGTCCTGGTGAAGATCAAGGATGGTACGGAACGGGAGGCTGCTTCGCCCGCACTCACCGCCGACGCCCGCACGGTGGTCCGCCCCCGGTCGGGCAGCTGCGGCGGCGAATGCGTGGCCCGGCCGTGCACGCTGCGGGAGATGCGCGGCGGGCAGCGGGTGCTTGACGCCGTGCCGTGGCTGCGGCTGTGGTCGGAACTCGCGGTGCTCGCGCACCTGACCGGCTGGCCGATGCCGGTGCCC
>JAWWPV010000637.1:0-7131 GCA_033854775.1 Trebonia sp. | reverse complement strand
AGGGCACCGGCCCGGCCACGGGCAGGCAGGCAGGCAGCGCAGGCAGGCAGGCAGCGGCGCGGTATCACATCCCGCACGCAGACAGCGGCGAATGCCGACTTACCTCCAGACGGGCCCCTGGGGGCCCTTTGTATCCCACATCTTGCTATTGGCCGTCAGCCGGCGGCACGGCCCTACGATGTCTCCATGAGTCAAGATCGCTCGCTTGCGGTGGGCGAGGAGTCTGTCGCGATACTGCACCCGCACTGGAAGACGCTCGTGGGGCCGGTGCTGCTCGCGTTCGTCGTCGTCGCCGCGCTGTTGGTAGGCGAGGTGCTCATCCCCGCGAACAGGGCGGCGGGGATCGAGCGGCTCGCGCTCGCCGTGGTCGCGATCGCGCTGCTCATGTGGTGGCTGATGTACCCGATCCTGGCCTGGCGCACCACGGTCTACGAGGTGACGACCAGGCGGATGCGGCTGCGTGACGGCATCCTCACGCGCCACGGGCGGGACATCCCGCTGTCGCGGATCACCGATGTCTCGTTCCGCAAGGGGGTGCTCGACCGGCTCCTCGGCAGCGGCACCCTGGTCGTGGAGTCCGCGGGCGAGCACGGCGAGCTGGCACTGACCGAGATCCCGCACGTGGAACGGGTCTCGGCTCTCCTCTTTCAGCTGGTTGAGGATGAGCGGCTGCACGACGACCGGCAAGGGCCGCCCGATCAGGGTGACTTTGGCGGTCGGCCGATGCTCAACTGACACCGAGACCCTGACGGTGAGGGCGCGCCATGGGATGCATCCCTTTTACCGTGGCTTTACGATCTACTTATGACCCGTGTGCTGCTCGCTGAGGACGACACCTCCATTTCCGAGCCGCTATCCCGCGCGCTGCGCAGGGAGGGCTACCAGGTGGAGGTCACCGAGGACGGGCCGACGACGCTCGGGCGCGCGCTTTCTGACGGGATCGACCTGATCCTGCTGGACATCGGGCTCCCGGAACTCGACGGCCTTGAGGTGTGCCGCCGGGTCCGCGCCGAGGGGAACGCGGTCCCCGTGCTGGTCCTTACCGCCAGGGCGGATGAGGTCGACACCGTGGTTGGCCTCGACGCCGGTGCGGACGACTACGTGACCAAGCCCTTCAGGCTCGCGGAGCTGCTCGCCCGGGTCAGGGCCCTGCTGCGGCGCGGGACGGCCGAGGTGCCAGGGACCGTCCGCGGCGTGCGGGTGGACGCGGAGGCGCGCCGCGCCTGGCACGGCGACACCGAGCTTGACCTGACCACGAAGGAGTTCGACCTGCTGTGGATTCTGCTGCGGGACGCGGGCAAGGTCGTCACCAGGGAGCAGATCATGCGCGAGGTCTGGGACGCCAAGTGGTGGACGTCCACCAAGACGCTTGACATGCACATCTCCTGGCTGCGTCGCAAGCTCGGCGATGACGCGCACCACCCGAGGTACATCACGACCGTGCGCGGCGTCGGCTTCCGCTTCGAACGCGGGGATTGAGATGGCGCGCACCATCACCGCCGGGGTCATCGCCGGGGAGCAAGCGGACCAGCAACCGCAACCGCTGACTACGCACTCGGCGCCGCAGGTGCCGTCCCGGGCGCAGCCCGGCGAGGGGGTTATGGGGGAGGGACTCCCCCATGCTTTGGGGGGGTCCCCGGGGGGGTCATCCCCCCGGGGGAGGTAGCGCGTGCGGAGGCAGCTTTGGCTGTCCGCGGCGGCCGTTGCGGTTGCCGCGGTGCTCGTCGCCGCCGTGCCGCTGCTGGTCGTCGTCGCGATCCGCGACCCGGATCTGCTCGCGCTCGGCCTGCCGCTCCTCGCGGGGGCGGTCGCCGGGGCCAGAGTCCTCGCCAGGGCCGTGGCCACGCGGGCCGCCCGGCCGGTGGAAGAGCTCGCGGAGGCGGCCGGCCGGCTGGGCACCGGCGACCCGCGGCCGGTCGGCCGCCGCTACGGCGTGACGGAGCTCGACCAGGTCGCCGACGGCCTGGACAGCGCCTCCCGGCGGGTCACGACGCTGCTGACCGCCGACCGCGAGCTGGCCATCGACGCCTCACATCAGCTCAGGACGCCGCTGACCGCCCTGTCGATGCGGCTTGAGGAGATGATCGCCGCGGCGGATGACCCGGACGTGGTCCGGGAGGAAGGCACCGCCGCGCTCGCGCAGGCCGAGCGGCTCGCCGAGGTGGTGACTCATCTGCTGAGCCCGGCCCGCCGGGTGGGTGCCGGGTCGTCGGGGCTGATCAGCGTCGACAAGATCGTGCTGCAGCAGATCACCGAGTGGGAACCCGCCTTCCGCCGAGCCGGGCGGAAGATGGTGCTCATCGGGGAGTCCAGGCTCCAGGCCTACGTCACGCCGGGCGGCCTGGCCCAGGTCATCGCGACGCTGCTCGACAACGCGCTCATGCACGGCAAGGGCACGGTGACGATCCGCAGGACGCAGTCGGCAAGCTCGGTCGTGATCGAGGTCGAGGACGAGGGCGACGGGGTGCCGGCCGAGCTGGTTTCCCGGATCTTCGAGCGGAGCGTGAGCGGCCGCCCGGAAGGGACGGGGCTTGGCCTCGCCCTGGCGCGGACGATGACGACCGCCGACGGCGGCCGGATCGTGCTCGCCCGCCGCAAGCCGCCCGTGTTCGCGGTGTTCCTGCCGCGCAACCCGCCGTCCAGGCAGCCGAAGGCCGGCCGCAGCGGCCCCGCTTAATTCCCGCGCTAAGTGCTAGCTCTTACGGTGGCGGCCGCCACCTGACGAGCGCGGCGGTGCCGTCGGTGCCTTGGGCGGGGCTTGTGTTGGCCGGGGCGCGTTCTGGAACGGTGCGGGGAAGGGAGCGCGCTGGGGATCCGGGGTGCCCCGGCCGGACGGTGCGGGGAAGGGAGCGGGCTGTGGAGCCGGGGTGCCCCGGCGGGATGGCGCGGGTGCCCGGTTCACCGTGGCCGCGGGTTCCCGTTGCCAGGGGGAGGAGTACGTCGGCGCGGGGAGCGGGGCCGGGACGGCTGCCTCCGCCGGGACGAGGAACGCCGGGTCAAGCTCCCACGGCGGGTAGTCAGGGAAGGCGGGGGCGTCGGGCAGCGGGGCCGGCTCGGACGCGTTCTCCGGGGTGAGGAACACCCACTTGCGGTACGCGTAGAACCGGAAGATCGTGCCGAGTCCGGTACCGATGAAGCTCGCCGCGTTGTACTCAAGCGAGCCGCGCAACCCCATGACGTACGTGACGAGGCCGATCACGGCTTCGGCGATCAGCAGGCCCAGGACGTTGAGCACGAAGAACAGCATTGCCTCGCGCCGCACCGACTGGTTCTCCCGCTCCTTGAACGTCCAGAACCGGGAACCCAGGTAGGTGAAGACCGTCGCGAGCGTAACGGAGACCGCCTTGGCCGCCAGCGGCTCGAAGTGATAGTGGCTGTGCAGCACGGCCGCGCCGCCAAGGTCGATCACGGTGCCCAGGCCACCGACGAGCAGGAACTTGAGCATCTCGGGCAGCATCGTCCGGACACGGGAGTACAAGCCGGGGGCTGTGAAGGCCATGCGCGGTTTGCCCCTTTCGTCATGGTCGCCCTGCTACGTTATTCGCCCGACTTAGCACGCCGTTAAGAGTTGCCTGAATTGTTGTTGAGCGATATCAGCGTGCTTAACACAGATACCCCCAGTATCACGCGCAACACCAGGGGTATCTGTGCGTCTCGCTGGGCGGTCCGCAGGCTACGCGGTGCGGGCCGGGCGGTCCGCGACCAGGCGCCAGGTGAGGTAGATCACGGCGGTGAGCACGAAGCCGACCTCGAAGGTCAGGTCGCCGGTGCCGGGCGCGTGCGTCGGCACCAGGCCGACGTACTTCGTCTGGTTAGAGAAGAGCCCGATCGAGATGCCAGCCCCCGCCACCATCGCCACCGGGCCGGCCCAGTTAGTGTACTTCCGGTTGAACAGCAGGCGCTCGATCTGTGCCGGGTCCTGGCGGCGGCGCAGGTACATGTCGCAGAACATGACCGCCAGCCAGGGAGCGATCCAGTAGGCGATGATCAGCAGGAAGTTGTTGTAGTCGGAGCCCGCGTTGTGCAGGCCCGCCCAGCCGACGAAGAATCCGATCGCGCCGAAGCCCAGGGCGACGATGGCCCGCCGCGCCGCCAGCGGCAGCTTGAAGCCGATCGCCGTGAACGAGATCGCGCCGGAGTAGATGTTGAGCGCGTTCGCGGCGATACCGCCGATAACGATGGCCAGCAGGGTCAGGTCGCGCAGCCAGGTCGGGAAGATGCCGGTCCAGCCGGCCGTCGGGTTGGCGTTAGACACGACGCCCGCGATAGTGCCGGCCGCGGCGCCGACCGTCTCAAGCAGCACACAAGACAGCAGCAGGCCGAGTCCGGCCCAGAAGGCGATCGCCTTCTTGTCGGCGTCGGGCTTGAAGTACCGCGTGTAGTCCGAGGCGTAGGGGTTCCACCCCACCGCGTAGCCGAACGTCGCGCCGAGTTCGATCAGAAACGCGCCGGGAATGGTCTGGTGGGTCGCGCCGGGGTGTGCCTTAGACAGCGTCCACGCCGAGGCGATCAGGAAGATAATGACGAGAACCGGGAACGCGTACCGTTCGAATACGTGGATCAAGTTGTGACCGAGGAACGCCACCGCGAGTTGTAGCGCCACCACGATCAGCAGGCAGAGCACTTCGGGCAGGTGGGTAAGCGCGTTCAGGGCAAGCGCGCCGCTCACGCTGTTCACGGCGAACCAGCCGATGCCGGCGACCACGGAGTTGATTCCCGCGGGGAGGGCATTGCCCCAGTAACCGAAGCCACGGCGGCTGAGCACCATCTGCGGTACCCCGTACTGCGGGCCACTGGCCGACAGAATGCCCTGCGTAATCGAGCCGAGCGCGGTGCCGATGACGATCGCGAGGAACGTCGCCCAGAAGCTGAGGCCAAGCAGGATGCCGAGCAGGCCGACGAAAACGGTCGCGAACTCCATGTTCGGCGAGGTCCAGGTCCAGAAAAGCTGCAAGGGGCGGCCGTGCCGCTCGTTGAGCGGGATGAACTCCGCTCCGCCGGGCTCGACGGCGATGACTTTCTCGCCGTACGTCCCTTCTCTCACCTCAACGTCGTCGCTTAGCGCTGTCATGCGTACTCCCTGCTCGCAGGCGTGGCCAGGGTCACTGACCTGAACTACTTCGGCTCGCCTGGCAGGCGAGGCCGGGGGGCGGGTCTGGCGGGAAGGTGTCGCGACGTTGCGGCCTCGTGTCGCCACGGTTGGATGTACCCAGGATTGGGTGGTTCCGCGTAGGCTACACGGCGTGCTTTCACCGTTGTCACCTGCGGGACCGGTCGGTCCCATCGCGCGGAAATCTGGTACTGGGATGCCGGTGGTCGGCATGGTCGGGGGCGGGCAGCTCGCCCGGATGACGGCCGCCGCGGCGGCCGGCCTCGGCGCCACGTTCCGGGTGCTAGCCGAGTCGGAGAAGGAGAGCGCGGCGCTCGTCACCCATGACGTGACGGTCGGCTCGCACCTGTCCTTGTCTGATATCTCGGCATTTGCTGGCGAATGTGACGTGATCACCTTCGATCACGAGCATGTGCCAGGACCGATCCTCGCCAAGCTTGAGTCTGACGGAGTCCTGGTGCGCCCGGGCAGCGGCGCCCTCAAGTACACCCAGGACAAGCTGGCGATGCGCGAGCGGCTCAGCGCGCTTGGCGTGCCGTGCCCCCGGTTCGCGCCGGTCTCCTCGCTCGCCGACGTCGCGGCGTTCGTCGGCGGGACCTGGCCAGAGGTGCCTAACGCCTGGCCGGTGGTGCTCAAGGCGGTCAGCGGCGGCTACGACGGCAAGGGCGTCTGGGTCTGCGAGTCCACCGGAGAGGTGGAGGACGTCCTGGCCCTCGGCATCCCGCTGCTGGCCGAGGAGTTCGTGCCGTTCCGGCGGGAGCTGGCGGCGCTGGTCGCCCGGTCACCGTCGGGCCAGGGCGCGGCGTACCCCGTGGTGCAGACCGTGCAGGTTGACGGCATCTGCCGGGAGGTGATCGCGCCAGCGCCAGGACTCAGCCAGGACGCGGCCGTCGAAGCCGAGGCGATGGCACTGAAGATCGCGGCCGAGCTCGGCGTGACCGGCCTGCTGGCCGTCGAGCTGTTCGAGACCAGTCGCGGCGGCCTGCTCGTCAACGAGCTCGCCATGCGGCCGCATAACAGCGGGCACTGGACGATCGAGGGAGCCCCCACCTCCCAGTTCGAGCAGCACCTGCGTGCGGTGCTCGACCTGCCGCTCGGGTCCTGCGCGCCGCAGGAAGGGACCTTCACCGTCATGGCGAACCTGCTTGGCGGCACCGATCCCGACATCTTCGACCGCTACATCCACGTAATGGCCGCCGATCCGGCGGTTAAGGTCCACTTCTATGGCAAGGATGTCCGCGTAGGGCGGAAAATCGGGCACGTCACGATCGTTGGCGGTCCGGACGATGACGTGGCGGAGGTCCGCGACCGGGCTCGCCGCGCGGCGAGTTACCTCCGCTGGGGAACTGAAGACGGCGAATGACAGAAATCCCTGATCAGGCGGATCAAAAGATCATGACAAACTATTCTGTCACAAGTTGATTAACGCAGGGCGGTACGTGGAGGCTTCGTGACCGTTGGTGAAACGCTCACCGAGGCCCGTTACCAGGCGGGTCTTTCGATCGATGAGCTCAGCGAGCGCACCAGAATCCGTGGGACGGTCATTCGCAGCATCGAGCAGGACGACTACGAGGCTTGCGGCGGTGACCTGTACGTCCGCGGGTACGTGCGCGCCCTCGCGGGCGCGGTCGGCATCGACGCGCAGCCGCTGATCCGCGAATTCGACACGGGCCGGGCCAGCCACCAGGACGAGCGCGCGAACGGCGCGGCCGACGGCAAGGTCCCGGTGTTCCCGAGCGTGCCGCCGCCGGCCGTGCCGCCACCGGGCGCCGCGCTGACCTCGTTCGACCTGCCTGAGGTCGCCGAGGCCACGGACGTCGGCGGCGGCCCCGCCGACCTGGACGCGACGCGGTTCGACCTGCCCGTGGTGAGCGCCGATCCCTTCGCCACCGCTTACGACCTGTCGCCCGTGCCTGAGGACCTGATGGCCGCCGGCTACGACCTTGAGCCGGCGCAGCCAGCCGAAGCCGATTCCGCGACAACGGTCATCCCCGCGCTTGGCGCCGACTCGGCTGGCCCGC
>JAWWPV010000636.1:0-4962 GCA_033854775.1 Trebonia sp. | reverse complement strand
GGATGGTACCGGCGCTGACGGTGTCGGCGTGGTGGATGGCGTGGAGGTAGGCGTCGGGGTGGTAGATGCCGGCCCTGACGGTGTCGGCGTGGTGGATGGCGTGGAGGTAGGCGTCGGGGTGGTAGATGGCAGGGTTGACGGAGGTGGCGTGGTAGATGGCGGTGTGGAGGCAACCTCGGTTGGCTGGGGTCCGGACGGGGACGGTGCAGGTGGCGAGCTAGTCGGCGACGGCCCGGAAGTCGGCTGAGCTGAGGACGCCGGTGTCGAAGGCCGAACCGCGTGCCGCACGGGCAGCGTCGGCGAGGCGGACGACGAAGGAGGCACGGCCAAGCCACCGGTAGAGTCCGGGGGCAGAGTGTTCAAGAGGCCTTCCGCTCCAGGGCGAGCCTGTCGCCCGTAGTTGTGGCCAGGGACTCCGTCGATGGTGCCGGTCACCTGCGGAGCACCGGTGCCGCTTGGGCCGCCGCTCCTGGGGTTCTGCGACGACGGGCCGGTGGAACCTCGCGGCATGAAAGCCGCCGTGCTATGCAGGAACCCAGGCCACACGAATGCGAGCAGTAGCAGTGCCACAAGCAGTCCGGCCCCCGCCGCCGCCGATGCGGCAGGCTGGCGGACGACGACCGCCCTCGCGATGCCAACGGAGGCGACGCGTCCACGGACACCAGGTGTCTCGCGGGGCCGCGCGAGCTCCGGCGCCGGGTGCAAGTCCTCCATGACTTGCTCGTTCAGTTCGGCGCCGGCCAGGATCGGCAGCAGCCCCGCCGCCCACAGCGTCGTGTAATCGTCACGCCGGCCCTGGCAGGTGCCGCACTGGCTCAGGTGCCGTGCCACGGTCAACCTAAGGGCAGTAGGCAACACCACGATGTGTCCACGGCCGCCCTCCTGCGGGTCGCCGTCATGCTGAGTATCAGCCAGTATCTGCCGCAGTTCCCCGCACCCGGGAGCATCACTACCCGGCGCGCCCAGGGCAGCTTCCGCGGCCGCGAGCGAGGTGACCTCGAAAGCGCGCAGTATCGCCTGCCGGTTCTCGCGGCGCAGCCGCCGAACCTCGGCAATGTTAGTGCCTAGTTCCAGTGCTGCCTTTCGGCTGTCCAGGCCACTTGCCACGAACAGGTCGAAGAGCCGCTGCCGGGGTTCGGGCAGCGTGGCCACGATCTGCTCAAGCCAGTGCCGCAGCGATGCCCGCATCGCCGGCGAGTCCCGCGTGTCGGGAACGTCAGCAGCGACGTGGGCGTGCACCGCTTCCCAGTTGATGTCCGCGATCCTGGCGGGCAGGCCAGACGTGAGACCGTCGCTGGCGGCGATGCCAAGCAGCCAGCCCCGCAGCCGGTCCGGACGCGCCAACTTCGCGGAATCAGCCATTACCAGGCGGGCGGCAATGAGAACGTCACAGGCGGCGGCGACTGCCGCATCTGCATCAGGCCATAGCCGTGCGGCGCAGCAGCCCAGCACTGCGTCACCATGTTGCCGGACCACGTCGGCGAACACCGCCGTGCGTTCCCGCTCAGTCTGGGCGTGCCTGAATCGCAGCACTAGCGCGGCATCGGCATGCCTCGCGTCGCTTGTGGTCATCGCCGCCACCCCATTCATGGCCAGTCGGATCTGCTGGTCAGCAGGGTGCCACGGCTTGCGTACCTGCACGTCCGGGTATCGTGGGACGTTTGCGCAAAAAAGGGGCACACGTGTCCCGCGCCACCACCGGGAGGTGGCGGTAGGGTGGACGGGCGTACGGAGGGGAGGGCAGCCATGATCCTCCCGACGGTGCGCGACCCGCGCTTCGTGACGATCCGCCGCGGCGGGACCCTGACGGATTCGGATCACCATCTACTCGCTCTTTGGGCGGCCTCATGCGCTGAGCACGTCCTAGACCTGTTTGATTCCGCTCACCCCGACGATCTGCGACCGCATCAGGCCATCGGGCATGCCCGTGCCTGGGTTCGGGGCGAGGTCACGATGATGGAGTCTCGCGCGGCGGGCGGCCATGCCATGGGGGCGGCGCGCGACAAGCGAGGGGCAGCACGTTACGCCGCCTACGCGGCTGGCCAAGCCGGGGCCGTGGCGCACGTCGCCGCCCACGAACTCGGTGCGGCAGCCTATGCGATCAAAGCCGCACGTGCCGCTGCGCCGGATGGCGAGGCCGACGCCGCGGGCCGGCTCGAGTGCCGGTGGCAGCGTGACCAGCTCCCCGAGGCGATTCGCGAGCTCGTACTTGACGACCAGCAACTGCGGAACGACATCTGCTGGTCGGTCTTCAACTGCTGAGCGTTCGAACGAGTTCATCGCCGCCGACAGTGAAAATGTCGCCTCTGACGGAACGGTACCGGGGGAGAAGCATGCTCAAGCCAGACAGAGAAGGCTGCGGGATGCGCGAGGAGCTCAGGGCGCCGGCGAAGGAGGTAGCCGTTCTTTACGACGGCGCACGACGTCCTTCTCACCCCAGGTTCGCAGACCTTCAATGGTCCCGAAGCCAGTGCGGAGAAACGTCGTGCGCCGTTCGCGCCCAGCCGACGCACCTACAGGTACTGCCGGGGTACCGCCCAGCGCTATTTAGTAGTGGGTTGACCTGATTCCAGAAGGCGCAGTTGTGCTGCGCTGCGATGAACGCTGCGGGCGTGGTTTGGCTGGCATCCGCTGGTTGCAGCAACATCAGCGGATGCTGGCCCCCGCTGTAAAGTGCCCACGCTGGCGTCTGGGGCGCGGACGGGTTGCCTGTGTGAGCGAAGTACGTCCACTCCGCCAGCAGTTGATTCTGTAGTGCTGCCTGGTTGGCGTCCAGCTGCGAGGGGGGAAGTGCGGGTTGGCAAACACGGCTGCTATCGCGGTGCACTCCGCGTGCATGGTCCAGCCGGGAAGCGGATGAGACCCAACCTCTGCGGTCTGCAACTGACTTGTTTTTACGCTTTCGATGATGATCGGAAGCAAGATCGAAATCCCATGCGACACGCCGTCTGGCAGATCAGGAATTGAGCGGCATGCATACACAGAGCGTGAGCTGAAACGATGGCTAAGCGGTCAGTCGCCCCACGCAGGCCCGGGCGACATGATGAGTGGCACGACAACATGTCAGACGACATGTTCGCTGTCACGGGACACATTCCGCCATATGCCCCTCTCCGGCCTCTCCCCCCATGTGCCGATAATACACATTATGTAAAGCTGGAGTCCTGCCGCTCCAAATCTGGCCTCCCGTCCCGAACTTGTTTGTCCGGTTGTTGTCGTTCGCCAGTTGACCTGAGCCACCTGCCCAACATCCTGAGCCGTCCCTGGTTTCTGTCGGAGAGTTGAGCCAGGCATAAGCGCCCTCGGTCGTTGATGAGGTGCCACCTCTGACCCTCCGGGCTCATTTCGCCGACCTTACCCGCGGACATATCGCCGTTACGCTGACGGATTGCCGTCACCTCCCGGGTGGCGCTCCAAGGGGTTCGGGGCAAGGGGCATGAGAGTCGGCATTATCGGTGGATCGATCGCCGGGTGCGCGACGGCGGCGCTCCTACACCGGGCCGGCCACGACGTAACCGTCGTCGAGCGGTCCGAGTCCGGCCTGGTGAGCCGGGGTGCCGGGATCCTCATGGTCACCGCCTCGTGGCAGGACATGACGGCGCGAGGCCTCCTCGACGGGACCGTTCCCGCCTGCCGGGTCGGCTACTCCCGGTTCGTCACCCGTGCAGTCGGGACCGGCCAACAGCGATGGCTGGGCGACGTTGAGATGAGTTCCGTGTTGTTCAACTGGGCTCATCTCTTCCAGTCACTCCGGCGGCGCGTTCCTGACGGCCTGTACCGCAGTGGCGCGGCCGTCGAGCGGATCGAGGCGACGCCGCACGGCACGACGCTGCATCTGGTCTCGGGCGGTTCACGCGACTTCGATCTCGTCGTGTGCGCCGACGGGTACCGCTCGCCGGGACGGGGGCTCGTCGATCCTGGCGCGGCGCCTGCCTACCGGGGAATGGTGCTGTGGCGCGGGGTCCTCTCCGAGCGCGACATCCGCGACGATGCCCTCGGCGGCTGCGATCTTCTGCGCCCTGTGTACCAGGGGGGCCACGGGGTCGCGTACTACGTCCCCGGGCCCGGGCAGAGCACCGAACCAAGAGAACGCCTTCTCATGTGGGGCTACCACCTCCAGGTCCCCGAAAGCGCCCTGGCCTCGGTGCTCGTCGACGACCAGGAGCGGCAGCAGTCCGGCTCGGTGCCGTTCGGGAAGGTGCACCCGGAGGTCAGGGCGGCCCTGCAGTCCCGCCTCGCGGGACTGCTGCCTTCGCCGCTATTCGAGCTGGTGCAACAGAGCGGCAACTCGTCAGTCCAGGCCATTTACTCCTTCGTGCCCCGCAGGTACGCACGCGACCGCCTCTGCCTGGTCGGTGATTCCGGCACGTTGGCCCCTCCGTTCGCGGGGAGCGGCGTCCTCAGGGCGGTGGCCAGTGCCGCCTCACTGGCGGACGCCCTCGCCGGCGCGTCGGCCGTGGACGGTGCTCTCCGCCGGTGGAGTGATGCCCAGCTCCAGGCCGCTGCCCAGGTCATTCCAAACGCTGAAGGCATCGAGCGGAGCTACGTGTTCGACATGCCAGACTTCGCCGCCATGCCGACCACGGCGGCCAACGACTGGATGGCCGCAGCCTATGCCGGGCTGCCGGTCACCCTCCCCGGCGCCTGACAGGAAAACGGTCAGCGTGGCGGCGATAGCAGGCTCATGCCTGAGACCTGGCCCCGACGGGACGAAGCCGATCCGCAGCCCGAGCGCGCCGTTGGCGAACGTGATCGTGGTGTCCTCTCGAGAACGCGGCGCTGCTCGACTTCGGCCAGGTGAGGGCATTGCGCAAACCGGCCGCGCTGGTGGTGGCGAGCGCGCGCCCGCGGTCACGACGCTTCTAGGCGGGACGGCCGGGTTAGCTGTCGGTGCACGAGGGCCAGTGGTCTGCGGCCCACTCCGTCCAGCCCGGCCAGCCGGTCGGCGGGCTGGGAATCTCA
>JAWWPV010000635.1:0-2696 GCA_033854775.1 Trebonia sp. | reverse complement strand
TTCCGGAAGGCGACCCGAGAAACGACCCGAGAAACGACCCGGGGAACGGCACAGGCAACGGGCCGAGCGGGGCCGAGCGGGTGCTGATCGACCCCGTTGCGATCGACCCGACGGGGCGGACGACGCTCGACGCGTGGCAGCCCGACAAGGAGGGCAGGCTGCTCGCCTACCAGCTGTCGCACGGCGGGGACGAGGAGTCACTGCTGCGGGTCATGGACGTCGCGACAGGGGGACTCGTCGACGGGCCCATAGACCGGTGCCGGTACTCCGGGGTGGCCTGGCTGCCCGGCGGAAAGGCGTTCTACTACGCCCGGCGGCTGCCGCCCGATGCGGTGCCGGCGGGTGAGGCGCAGTATCACCGGCGGGTGTACCTGCACGTGGTGGGGACGCCGCCGGAGGCGGACGCGGAGGTGTTCGGCGCGGGGCGCGACAAGACCACGTACTACGGGACCAGCGTCAGCAGGGACGGCCGCTGGCTCATCATCTCGGCGTCGGTCGGGACCGCGCCACGGGAGGACATCTGGATCGCCGACCTGACCTCGTGCGACCCGGCGGCGCCCGTGCTCGTCCCGCTCATGGTCGGGCTTGACGCGATGGCCTCGCCGCGGGTCGGGCGGGACGGGAAGCTGTACGTGTTCACCGACCTGGACGCCCCGCGCGGCCGGATCTGCGTCGCCGACCCGGCCGCCCCGGGGCCCGAGGGCTGGCAGGACCTCGTCGGGGAGGACCCGTCGGCGGTGCTGCGCAGTTACGCGATCCTCGACGGTCCCGAGCTGGCGCGGCCGGTCCTGGTGGTGTCGCGGACCAGGCACGCGATCAGCGAGGTGAGCGTGCACGACCTGGCCACCGGGGAGTTCCTCCGCGCGCTCGGGCTGCCGGGGATCGGGACCGTTGGCGGGGTAGGGGAGCGGCCGGAGGGCGGGCACGAGGCGTGGTTCGGTTACACGGACTACACGACTCCGCCGGTAGTGCTTCGGTACGAAGCGACCACAGGAACGGTCGGCACCTGGGCGGCCGCGCCCGGGGCGGTGGACCGCCCGCCCGCGGTGACCACGTCGCAGGTGACGTACCACTCCAAGGACGGCACGCAAGTCCGGATGGTGATAATTGAGCCTGCTGGTAAAACGCGATCCCGTTCGGAAGCCGAGTCTTGCATTCTCTACGGGTACGGGGGATTCGACATCAGCCAGACCCCCGGCTACTCGGCGAACATCCTCGCCTGGGTCGAGGCGGGCGGCGTGTACGCGGTCGCCGGGCTGCGCGGCGGCAGTGAAGAGGGCGAGGAGTGGCACCGCGCCGGGATGCTCGACCGCAAGCAGAACGTGTTCGACGACTTCCACGCGGCGGCCGAGTACCTGATCGCGGAGGGGATCACGTCGCGGTCGCGGCTCGCGGTGTGGGGCGGGTCGAACGGCGGGCTGCTCGTCGGGGCCGCGGTCACGCAGCGGCCCGACCTGTTCGCGGCGGCCGTCTGCTCGGCGCCGCTGCTTGACATGGTGCGGTACGAGCGGTTCAAGATCGGCGAGACCTGGAACGTCGAGTATGGCTCCGCCGCGAAGCCGGAAGAGCTCGGCTGGCTGCTCGGCTACTCGCCGTACCACCATGTGCGGGACGGCGTCGAGTACCCGGCGGTGCTGTTCACCGTGTTCGGCAACGACACGCGCGTCGACCCGCTGCACGGCTACAAGATGTGCGCCGCGCTACAGCACGCGACCGCCTCGGGCAGGCCCGTGCTGCTGCGCGCCGAAGGGCAGGTCGGCCACGGGCCGCGCGCGGTGTCGCTGATGGCCGCGCAGGCCGGGGACTGCCTGGCCTTCGTGGCGCACGAGACCGGCCTGTCAGTGAACCGGTAGCCCGTCAGCCCTCGTGCCGGAAGGCACCGAGGAACGATTCCGCCCTGATCGGCCCGTCGCAGTGCCGGCACGTCGCGTGCACCGGGTAGTGGTCCACGTTGAAGAGGTCGGCGTCGCCCCCGGTCGCGGCGCGGAACGAGCCTGGTTTCGGCTCTGCCGGGTGCGTACGAGGCGGAGTCGTCTGCCGGTGCATCGTTCCCTCTCGCGGCGGCGGCCTCGCTACTTCGGACCGCTCAATAGTTCCACATAATGCCGATACAACGCAAGGTAGCTGTAGAGCTTCTCATCGTGATGACAGGGCGGCGTGCCGGATCTGGCCGATGTCCTGTGGCCGCGGCCGACCCGCCAGGCCGGTGATCCCGGTAGCCTCGCGTGCAGGTGGCAATGCGAATCGGGTCAATTGGGTCATGGGAGGGTCGGCGTGCTTGGGCATGTGCAGCTGTCGGTACTCGGCGCGGATCACGCGCCCGCCACGCTGCTTGGCAGCTGCGGCAGCAGCCCGGGGCTGGCGTGCCGGCTGGTCTGGGACGTGTCCCACGATGGCCGGGCCGCGACGCTGACCAGCGAGTTCCTCGCCGGTCCGGTCCACCTGCTGCTCCGGGTGATCTTCGCCGTGCTGCTCGCCCTCTTGGTCCAGGCGCTCGCGCACCGGCTGATCAACCGGCTGACCGAGCGGGCCACGCTGTCTCTCCTGTCGCAGTTCCGCAACGGCAGGTCGGGTGCCCCGCGCGCGCCGGCCAGGACCACCGCGCGGCGGGTCGTTCCCCGGCGGCGGGTGCGCCGGCGGCACAGCGCGAGCGACGACTCCGTCGCGGACGACGCGGCACTGGCGAAGGCCGCGGC
>JAWWPV010000634.1:0-6970 GCA_033854775.1 Trebonia sp. | reverse complement strand
ATGGCCACCGGGCCCGGGCCCGGGTGCGCTCCGGCCGCACGCAGCGTGTTGCTCGCGCCTGGGATCGGCTGGTTCAGGCGCCGTCAGCTCGGCGACTCCGGGCCACTATTGCGTCTGAGTATACACTCAGCGTATGCTCGCGGGTATGAGCGTTCCCATGGCCCTCCTCGGGCTCCTCGATCGCGAACCGAGCCACGGCTACGACCTGAAGCGCGAGTACGACGCCTACTTCGCCCGGGGCAGACCCCTTCCCTTCGGGCAGGTGTACGCCACCCTCGCCCGTCTCGCGCGGGACGGGAAGGCGGTTACCGGAGACGCGGAGCCGGGAGCCGGACCGGACCGCAAGCGCTACACCATTACCCAGACCGGGAAGTACGAGGTCGAGGCGTGGCTCGGCGAGCCGATCCCGGCCGAGCCCTACCTCCAGACCGATCTCTTCGTGAAGGTCGTTCTCTCCCTCATGCTCGGTCGTCCGGCGGAGGAGTACCTCGACGTGCAACGGGCCGCGCACCTCCGGCGGATGCGCGAGCTCACCGACCTCAAACAGCAGGGCAACCTCGTCGACGTGCTCCTCGCCGACCATGGGCTCTTCCACCTGGAGGCCGATCTGCGTTGGATCGACCTCACCGCGGCGCGGCTCGGGGCACTCGCCGAGGAGGTGGCGTCGTGAGCGGCACGAACAGTTCCTCCGCGGTCCACTTCGGCAGCGTGATCATCGAGGCACGCGACCTCGTGATCTCCTTCGGGGAGACGCCAGCGCTTCGCGGTGCCGATCTGTCAGTGCAACGCGGCGAGGTCCTCGCCGTGATGGGCCCGAGTGGCTCGGGCAAGTCGACCCTGCTCTACTGCCTTGCGGGCATCCTCGTTCCGGACTCCGGTGAGGTCTCCTTCGACGGTCAGCGCCTCGACATGATGCGCGAAGAGCAGCGAAGCCGCCTCCGTCGAGACCGTTTCGGCTTCGTCTTCCAGTCCGGTCAGCTCGTCCCGGAGCTCACCGCGGAGGAGAACGTCGCGCTGCCGCTCCTTCTCGGCGGAACCCGCCGCAAGGAGGCCTTGCGCGGCGCGCGGGCCTGGTTCGAACGGCTCGAACTCGATGGCCTGGAACGCCACCGCGCTGGCGAGATGTCCGGCGGACAGGCACAGCGCGTCGCGCTGGCGCGCGGTCTCGTTGCCCATCCGGACGTGCTGTTTGCGGACGAGCCAACCGGCTCGCTCGACTCGCTCACCGGGGAGCTCGTGATGGGCTTGATGACTGGTGCGGCGCGCGAGGAAGGGACCACCGTCGTCCTCGTCACCCACGAACCCCGCGTCGCTGCGTACGCTGACCGCGAGGTCATCGTGCGCGACGGACGAGTGACCACCACTGCGACGGTGGCCGGATGATTCGGCTCGGCCTGCGCCTGACGCTCGGAAGTGGACGTGAAGCCGCGCTGCGCGTTCTCGTCACCGCGGCAGCCGTCGCCCTCGGCGTCGGCCTGCTTCTGGCCTCTCTGGCTGGAGTCAACGGGCTACACGCCCAGACTGACCGTGGTGCGTGGCTCGACACCTCGGCGCAGACGTCACCACCGACCTCGACATCGGATCGGCTCTGGTGGCTGCCGATCACCGACCAGTTCGGCAGCCAGGAGATCGACGAGATCGACGTTGCCGCTGCCGGGCCGAACGCTCCCATCCCACCCGGGCTTTCGCACCTGCCGGGACCGGGTGAGTACTACGCCTCGCCCGCGCTGAGGACGCTCCTTAAGTCCGAACCAACCAATGAGCTGCGCGACCGGTACCCGGGCCGACAGATCGGGACCATCGGCGCAGCGGCACTGCCGTCCCCGAACTCGCTGATCATCATCATCGGCCACACCGCGCGCCGGCTCTCCCAAGCGCCTGGTGCGGTCGAGGTCGGAGCCATCCAACGCACGCCGGCCAGCTGCTACGCCTGCCAGAGCACCGTTGGGAGCGGGCCCGTTCTCCAGTTCATTCTGGTCGGCGGGGCCGTCGCGCTCTTGTTGCCAGTGCTGATCTTGATCGCGACCGCCAGCCGCCTGTCGGCGGCGCGGCGCGAGGAGCGCTTCGCCGCCATGCGCCTGGTCGGCGCAACGCCGCATCAGATCTCTGTGGTCTCATCAGTTGAGGCGACAGTCGCCGCTCTCGCAGGAGTGGCAGTCGGCTTCGCACTTTTCCTTGCCTTCCGACCGCTGCTCTACCACGTGCCGTTCACCGGAGCGCCCCTCTCCCAAGGTGACCTCTCGCTGCACCGGATCGACATTGTGCTCGTCGTGATCGGAGTCCCGGTCGCCGCTGTCGGGTCCGCGCGCCTCGCGCTTCGGCGCGTCCAGATATCACCACTCGGCGTGAGTCGTCGAGCCTCGTCCCGCCCGCCGCGGGTCGTGCGGATCATCCCACTCCTCGCCGGCATTGCCGTGCTCGCGTACTTCGACTCGGCCGGCAAACCGGGCAGCAACGGTGGCCAGCTGCTCGAGGTGCTCGTGGGCTTTGTTCTCCTTATCGTGGGGCTGGTTCTCGCTGGACCATGGTTCACGACCGCCGGTTCTCGACTCATGGTGAGCCGGGCCCGTCGCCCCGCCACACTCATCGCCGGCCGCCGGCTCCTCGACAACCCCAAGGCGGCCTTCCGATTCATCAGTGGGCTCGTGATCGCCCTCTTCGTTGCGAGCGCCGCGATCGGGGCGCTCAGCTCGTTCGCTGCCGCCACGAGCAGTTCCAGCGGGGGAAGCGCGGGGAAAGCGACCCTCGCTGATCTGTTCTGCAGCTACTACAACACGAATTGCGCTTCCGCCCAAGTACCTTCGGTCCCAGGCCAGGTGCTTGCCGAGATCCGTACGACGCCCGGAGTGCGCGCCGTGACGGTGGTTCACCAGAGTCCATCACAAGCCTCGCTAGGGAACACGCTTGGGTTCGTCGCGTGCGACCAGCTGGCGAAGACCCCCGCCATCGGCAAGTGCGCTCCGGGAGCGACGGTGGCGACGATCGGTTACTTCCTTTCGAACCTCCTTGGGCACAACTCGAACGCGTCATCGACGGTCTGGCCTTCGGCCCACCTGTCAGTGGCTGACGTCACCAGGCTCCCGGTCGACGCCGTGGTCGTCGCCACCAACGGGTCGTCGAGTGCCATAGAACGGGCACGGACGGTGATCGAACGGGTCTTCCCCGTCCAGGGCACACCGGTCGGAGTCGAGGCGCTCGATCCGTCGACGGCGCGCCTTCTCGCAATGATTCAGGACATAACCGACGTGATCATCGTATCGAGCCTCATCATCGCCGCCTGCAGCCTCGCCGTGAACATCGCCGCCGGGTTGGGCGAGCGAAAGCGCCCGTTCAGCTTGCTCAGGCTCACCGGTGTCCCCACCGCGCTCCTGCATCGTGTCGTCGCGCTGGAGAGTGCGCTGCCACTCCTCCTTGTCGCCGCAGTGTCGATCGTGGTCGGCCTCGTGTCGGCTGCCCTCTACCTTCACTCCCAGGTCGCCATCGCGTTCAGCATCCCGGGAATCACGTTCTGGGCCACTGTCGTCGGCGGACTTGTGGCCTCGCTCGCGATCATCGCCTCGACGTTCCCGCTCCTCAACCGGATCACCGGACCCGAGGTCGCCCGAAATGAGTGAGGCACCGTGTCCGGGTGCGGCCACGCACTTCGGCGTGCGTCCCGGGCCCACCGGCTTCGGCGCCGGGCGTGCTCGCGGCATACTTGCGAACGCCCGAGCCACTGCTGAGCCGATGGGAGCACGATGCCTGCCCGATTCCAGCTTGTCATTGACTGCAAGGACCCCGAGCTGCTGGCCCGCTTCTGGGCGGCTGCCCTGGGATACGTGCTTGAGCCGCCCCCCGAAGGGTTCGCTACCTGGGACGACTGGCGGCGCGACATCGGGCTTCCCGACAGTGAGCTGGGAATCGGCGCGGACAGCATCATCGATCCCCGCGGTGACGGCCCCCGCATCTGGTTCCATGTGATGCCGGAGGCCAAGGTGGTCAAGAACCGCCTCCACCTCGACATCCACGTCAGCGGCGGCCGTTCGGTAGCCGAGAGCCGTTCGGACCCGCTCGCCACCCGCATGCAGCGAGTCGACGCCGAGGCCAGGCGGCTGACGGATCTCGGGGCCACGCTCACCGTAGTCATGAGCGCCGACGGCCTCGATCACTACGCGGTGGGGATGAAGGACCCGGAGGGCAACGAGTTCGACATCAACTGACGCCTTAGCCCCCGCGGGGCCGGCCCGCCAGGCTCCCCCAATCCCCCTGAACGGCGGCGGGCCGCGGGGCGGCCGGTCAGCCCTGGGGCGCGTGCGCTGAGCGCGGGCCCGGCACGCGAGGCTGGGAGACTGCAGAGCGCGCAGCGAGCGCGACACCCCGGGGCCGGGATCGGAGCGAATGATGAAGGCAGTCCGTTTCAGCCAGTTCGGGGGCCCGGAGGTCCTCGAGATCGTGGATCTCCCCGATCCGCATCCGGGTCCCGGCCAGGTCCGGATTGCGGTGCGCGCGGCCGGCGTCAACCCGAGCGACTGGAAGAAGCGCAAGGGCCTGATGGATGGGGAGCTCCCGCAGACCATGGGCCACGAGGCGGCGGGCGTCGTCGACGAGCTCGGCGAGGGCGTTGCGGACGTGGCCGTCGGCGATCGCGTGTTCGGCTTCTCCGCCGAGGGGGCGGCCCAGGCCGAGCTGGCGGTGCTGTCCTACTATGCGCCGATCCCGCCGTCGCTTGACTTCCCCCGCGCTGCCGCGCTGCCGGCCGCCATTGAGACGGCCACGCGCGCGCTTGACCAGCTCGGCGCCGGGAGCGGCAGCACGCTGCTCATCAACGGCGCCTCCGGAAGCGTCGGCAGCGCCGCGGTTCAGCTCGCCGTGGCGTGTGGCGCGCGCGTGATCGGCAGCGCCAGTCCGGCAAACCACGAGTACCTTCGCTCGCTGCGGGCCGAGCCCGTCGCCTACGGCGAGGGCCTCGCCGGGCGGGTTCGCGCGCTCGCGCCCGACGGCGTCGACGCGGCGCTCGACGTCGCCGGGAGCGGCGTCCTGCCCGAGCTCATCGAGCTCGCGGGCGGCCCGGAGTACGTCGTGACCATCGCCGACTTCGGTGGCGCGCAGGAGCACGGGGTGACGTTCAGCAGCGGGGACGCCGGCCGCGCGGTCCACGCGCTCGCCGAGATCGGCGATCTGATCGAGTCCGGGCGCTTCTCGCTCCCGGTCGCGCAGACCTACCCGCTCGCCGAGATCGCGGAGGCGCACCGCGTCAGCGAGGACGGTCACGTGCGCGGGAAGCTCGTGCTGCTGGTCGGCTGATGCGGCCGCCGCACGCGGCGGGCGCGCGGAAAAGGGGGACCTGCAGAAGGAGCCGCCCGGCGGGGTGGCAGCCGAGCCGGCCGATCAGGCGCGCTGGGCCGCTCGCGCGGCGAGCGGACCACCAAGGTGCACCTGAGCTGCGAGCAGGACCAGAAGCCGCTGTCGATCCTGGTCACAGCCGGGCAGCGCGGGCACAGCCCGCAGTTCGCACCCGCCCCGACCGGGTTCTGGCTGACAAGGCCTGCAGCTCGAAGGGGAGCCGGGCTTACCTGCGCCGTCGCGGGATCAGGGCCATCATCCCGGTCAAGGCGGATCAGGCAGCCAACCGGCGCAGGCTGGGCCGGGCGGCCGACCCCCGGCTTCGCCCCCAAGCTCTACAAGCAGCGCCACGCCGTGGAACGCGGCATCAACCGCCTCAAGCGCAACCGCGGCGTAGCCACCCGCTTCGACAAGCTTGCGCGCTACCAGGCAACCGTCACGATCGCAGCGATCAACGAATGGCTCCTGCCCGACGTATGGAACACGCCCCTAGCGCCGGCCTGGCGCTAGGCGCCGTCACCGGGTGGTCGGTCCTCGCGCAGCCAGCGGCCGATCCGCTCGACGGCCTCGTCCGCCTCCGGCAGCAGCCCGGCGAACGCGTGCCAGACATGCGGCATCTCCGCCCAGATTTCGAGCGTCACGTCGACCCCTGCGGCCTGCGCCGCCGCGGCGAACCGGAGGGAGTCGTCGCGCAGGATCTCGGCGTCCCCGGCCTGGATCAGGACCGGCGGCAGGCCGCGCAGGTCGGCATGGAGCGGCGAGGCGTAAGGGTGCCGGGCATCCTGCCCGGCGAGGTACCAGTCCGCCGCCTCCCGCGCGCCATCGGGCGTGAGCATCACATCGACCGCCGCCCGGCTGCGCAGCGATTCGCCGCCCAGGTCCAGGTCGGTCCACGGCGAGATGACGACGGCCGCGCGGGGCAGGGGGTCGCCGGCGTCGCGCAGCGCCACGAGCGCCGCGAGGGCCAGGCCGCCACCTGAGGAGTCGCCGCTGATGACGACCTGCCGGGCGTGCGTGCCGCCGGCGATCAGCCAGCGGTAGGCGGTCAGCGCGTCCTCGACGGCCGCCGGGAACGGATGCTCGGGGGCCAGGCGGTAGCCGGCGCTGAGCACCCGCGCCTGCGCCGCCGCCGACAGCAGCGCGAGCAGGCCCCGGAGCCGGGCGGGCGAGCCGAGGTGGTAGGCGCCGCCGTGGAAGTGCAGCACCACCTGCTCGCCCGTCACCCCGGCTGCGACCACCCACTCGGCCGGAACGCCATTCGCGTCGACCGGATCGACCTGCGTGCCCTCGGGCGGCGGCGCGCCGGCCGATCCCATCAGCGCACGGCGCTCCTGGAGCGTCAGGGTGCCCAGGCCAGTGCTGCCCACGAGCTCAAGCACGGTCTTGAGCTGCTCACTAGCCATCTGGCGTCCTCCGTCGGCGGTCCCGTCGGAATCCTCACAGCCCAGGACCCGGCCGGCAACCGAATAAACACCCCCCCGCCGGGCTGGCCCGCGCGCCGCTAGCGCCCGGAACTTGCGGCGGGCCTGTGGATCTAAAGGTGTTTCCGGCCTGATCACGCTGGACCTGAGGGTCTGGCGGGAGAGGTGCCGTGATGACCGCGACACTGAACGACGTGACAACCAGGAAGCAGCCCCCGGAAGCGTCC